>DASVHD010000049.1 GCA_036382775.1 bacterium
CGCGGGCAATATGACGGATCCGTTCGAGATCACGATCGCGGCCAATCCGGTGGATACGGTGGTGGGTTGCGTGGTTCATTTTGTCTGTAACGGCGGGTCGTACGAGGCGGACGGGTATTTCACGTTATTCATCCATAATGAGAGCGGGGTGGAGGAGCTGGGGCAGGTCGCCGATAAACGGATGATGTTATCAGTATTGCCGAATCCGTTTACCAGAAACCTTACGGTGAAATTCCAAATTCCAAGCACCAATCCGCCACACAGTATGGCGGACCAAACAAATTCCAAATCTCAAATTTCAATAAACATTTACGATATAACCGGCAGGTTGATAAAACAATTTAACCATTTATCCGCCAATCAGCATGGCGGAATTCAACCATTTAACCAAATCACATGGTCCGGCACCGATGAAATCGGCAGCTCTGTGCCCGCGGGCGTATATTTTATACAACTGGATACGGGCGAGGAGAAATGCACGGAAAAGATCATTCTTTTAAGGTAATCCCGTGTTTCTTATCGAAACACGGGACGTTCCCCGTTGTTCTACGCACTACGGGGCAGGCATTTCGACGGTTCGTGGATCCCGATATTTATCGGGACAAATCATAAATAGAATTTGAGCCGAATTGGAGAAAGTCGTACGCAAAGCTATACTGCTAAAGTGATCCCAAAGATGAGACAATATATTTTTATCTTGATTGCTTTGGTCTGCGCTTCGTTATTTGCGCAAGACGTTGGCGCCAAGTACCTGATCATCACGCACGATAATTACTATGACGCGATCCTGCCGTTGGCCCAGTGGAAGCACAAGAAGGGTTTGAGGACGAGGATCGCGAAACTGTCTCAAATAGGCTCGACCGCGGATGACATCCGCGCTTATGTTTTGAACGCCTATAATAACTGGCAAACTCCTCCCGAGTATGTGCTGCTAGTAGGCGCACCCAATTACCTGCCTTTCCCTCTGGTCAATGGAACATATACGGATAACTATTACACGGACATGGACGGCGATGTTTATAACGAAATCCTGTCAGGACGGCTGACCGTTCATAATACGCTTGAAGCTCAGACCGTCGTCACCAAAATGCTCGCCTACGACCGATCGCCGGAGATGGGCGACTCGCTTTGGTTTAAAAAGGCGTGTTTGATCGTGCGTGAGGACAATGATGGCAGCGGCGACGATTCAATATACTGGGATGATACCGAATACGCAGCCGGATACCTGTACGCCAATGGCTATGTGCGCATTGATACTCTGTCGCGCAATCAGGGTGATACATACTCTTCGGTGTGCAATTTAACCAATCAGGGTCTTGGTATTGTCATGTATCGCGGTAGCGGCACCAATAATTGGTACGAACCTTTCAACGGCAACTGGGATGTATTGAACAACGGCGAAAAACTGCCGATCGTCCTCTCGCTGACCTGCAACACGCTGGGCACGGGTCCCACGGCAACGCAGGCTGAAAAATGGTTCTTGACCGGCACACCCGCCACGCTAAGAGGAGCAGCCGGATATTTCGCCACGACCACCCATGGCCTCGGCATGGCGTATTTAAGGAGCGCCGTTGCCAAGGGCTTCTTTGACGGCCTTTTCGTGAACAAAGACCTGACGTTCGGCCAGGCTTGTGAGGATGGCCGGCTTCGCGTTTATCAGACTTACGGCTCAGTCTCAGAATACAACGGTTTTACGACCATCGGCGACCCGGCAATGAACATCTGGACCGATAAACCCAGGGCGATCACGGTCACCCATGATCCCGCAATAACGGCCGGAGTCATGGATACGATCAATGTTTCTGTTCAATACCAGAGCAATCCGGTCGAATCAGCTTACGTCTGTATTGTATTTGACACGATCATCTACCAGACAGGTTATACCGACTCGAACGGCGAGATGAGTTTCATCTGCAGCGCGCCTTTTGCGGGATCCATGGATATCACGGTATCGGGAAGGAACTTAAAGCCTTATGAAGGAATAATAGCGGTCAATAACGGGGAGGTTTTTCTCGTGTATCATGACCGGGTTATTGAGGATTCGCTTGGTGACGATGACGGCGTAGTGGATCCCGGCGAGACCATAATTCTTCTGGCAACAATACATAACATCAGTACTGTTAACGCGGTTGGTGTAAAAGCCATTTTGCGGACGGATGACAGTTTGATCTATTTTAGCGACAGTGTGGCGTATTTTGGCAGCATTGCGGCAGGTGCTCTTGCTACTGGTCTTAACCCGTTCATCTTCAGTGTTTCAAGCAGCAGCCAGGCGCATATCATCGGTTTTGATCTTTTAATGCAGGATGCCGATGGCGATACGTGGACCGGCAACTTCATGGTCATGACCGCGAGCGCAGCCAATAATGGCGGCGGCTCGGGTCCAGATGCTTACGGTTATTACATCTATGATGACACGGATGCATCGAGTGGCAATGCGCCCGTATACAACTGGTTAGAGATCGCACCTCCAGCCGGAGGACCGGGCAGCATTATCCCCGAGATCACCGATGAGGACGCGGACACCGTGACCAAGCCGCTGCCGTTTACATTCAAATTTTATGGCATCAATTACAACCTGATTGGCATATCGTCAAACGGTGTCGTTGAATTAGGGATCGCGAACTATCCGTACAGCAATAATGATCCCATCCCGCAGGCCGGCAGGGCGAGATGTTTCGCCGCTCCTTTTTGGGACGATCTCAATCCCGGGTTTGATGACAATGGGCATGGCGACATCTATCAGTATTACAACGCGACGAACCACCGGTGGATCCTGGAATTCTATCAGGTGGCGCTGGGATATGGTTCACATCCCTGGGAGACATTCCAGATAATCCTGCGCGACCCGGCGTATTACCCGACACCGACAGGCGACGGCGAATTTCTTATTTTATACAAAACCGTATCCGATGTGATCAGCAGCACGGTCGGCATTGAGGATGAGACCGAGACGCGCGGACTGCAGTATGTGTATAATTACAGTTATGATATCAACGCGGCAGCGCTTCAGAACGGCCGTGCCCTGTTGGTGACGACGAAGCCGCCGGTCGATGGCGCTCATGAGCCGTGGCTGCATCTGACCGGGCATATGACCGGGGATTCACTGGGCGGTGATGGTGACGGGGTGCTGGAGCCCGGCGAGACGGTGCAGGTGGCGTTGACCGTGGCGAACGGCGGGGATACGCTGGCCGGGAGCGTAGCGGGTACGATCCGGACGGCGTCATCGAGCGTGGTGCCGGTTGATTCGGTGGCGGGTTTTGGGGATATCGCGGCCGGTGGTGCCGCGGGCAATATGACGGATCCGTTCGAGATCACGATCGCGGCCAATCCGGTGGATACGGTGGTGGGTTGCGTGGTTCATTTTGTCTGTAACGGCGGGTCGTACGAGGCGGACGGGTATTTCACGTTGTTCATCCATAATGAGAGCGGGGTGGAGGAGCTGGGGATCATCGGGACTGGTCGGACGATGCTATCGGCGGCGCCGAATCCGTCCTTTGGACGGATAGTAATTAAATATGTAGTAAGTAGTAAGCAGCAGAATTCCGTAGGGAAGACAAGCAAACCTGAAGGTTTGCCCTACATCAAGATCTTTGACGCCGCGGGCAGGTTAGTAAAGTCGTTCAAACTACCTGCCACCTACTCCATCCTACCTGCTAATGTCATCTGGGATGGTTCAGATGACATGGGCCGTCGTGTCCCCGCGGGCGTGTATTTTATCCAACTGGATGCGGCCGAGGAGAAATGCACGGAAAAAACAATTTTTCTAAGGTAATCCCGTATTTCTTATCAAAACGCGGGGCGTTCCCCGTCGTTCTACGAACTACGGGGCAGGCCTTCCGGCGGTTCGTGGATCCCGATATTTATCGGGACAAATCAAAAACAGAATTCGGGCCGGATTGGTGAAGGTCGTACGCCAGGCAGTACTACTGCACTAACTTGACATTATCATTTAATTATATAGATTTCAATATGGACCAAAACCCATGATCCAAATAATCGGATTGCTGGCGCGTTTTGCGTTTATGGTGAGTTTGGTCGGACCGATAGATCCGCGATACCATACGTATGATGAAGTCTGGGCTGAACTTGATTCGCTGGCGCTGACTTACCCCTCCATATCCGCGCTGGACACGCTATGTTTATCGACGCGCGACAGCCTTGCCATACCGGTCATCAAAATCTCTGATAATCCCACATCGGATGATGATGAACCGGCACTGTTGTACAACGGCCAGCACCATGGTGAAGAACTGCTGGGCGGCGAGGTGGCGCTATACTTGATCAATGACCTTTTGGCGCGCTATGCGTCTGACACCCTTATACACCGATGGATAGACGAAACCGAGATCTTTATTGTACCCATGCTCAATCCTGAGGGAAAAGGTATCGTCATGTCCGGTCTTGACTCCATCTGGCGGAAGAATAAACGGGACAATAACAACAACGGATCTTTTGACCTGGATTCGGACGGCGTTGATCTCAACCGCAATTACGATTTCTGCTGGGATTCGGGCGGAACATCGGATCCATCATCGGAAAATTACCGCGGACCTTCGCCGTTCTCGGAAAATGAAACACGCGGCATCAGGGACCTGGCGCGGCAGAACCATTTTGTTTTTGACATCTGTTATCACAACGTGCGCACGGGTGAGGGGGAACTGGCATATTACCCATGGCGATGGGGAGTCGGGTTCTGCAAGGACTACCCGTTCATAAAGAAGATCGTAGACACGCTGGCGGCGAAGATCATCAATGACGCCGGCACCAATACGTATGTGCCAATATACGGCTATGCCAACGAGGGAACCGCGCGCAACTGGCTCTATGGCGTATGCGGCACCTACGCCTATACGATCGAAGTCAGCCGCACCTGCTATCCGCCCGGTAACAAGGTCGACAGCATTTGCATGCGGAACATGCCTGGCGCATACTACCTGATGGAACGTGTGCTCGGGTCGGGCATAACCGGATTGATCACCGATTCCGTGACCGGCCAGCCGCTGGCGGCGGAATTCAGAATCGAATCTTATTACGACTCGACACTGCCTCCGCGCTTGAGCGATTCGACGTTCGGGCGCTACCGCAAGCTCGTAAACGCCGGCACGTACACGGTTCATTTTATTGAAAGCGGTTATGTATCAATGACCTTTGGGAACGTAGTTGTGCAGCCTGGCATCCCCACGGTGCTGAACGTTAAAATGCGGCCGCTGGCAATTGCGGAGAGCGATGATCACCAGGTCGACAACGGCAGGCTGGAAGCTTACCCCAATCCTTTTACCAGAAAACTGACGATTAAATTTCAAATTCCAAATCCCCCTCTATCCCCCTTTACTAAAGGGGGACAAAAGGGGGAGTTCCCATGCCTGAAGATCTATGACGCGACTGGTCGATTGGTGAAGCAATTTAGCCGTTTATCCGCCAAACAGTTTGGCGGAATTCAACCATTTAATCAGATCATCTGGTCTGGTTCAGATGATACGGGTCGTCCGGTCCCCGCCGGTGTTTATTTCATAAAGTTGGAAATTGATAGGCAAAAACTGATGGACAAAGTCCTGCTTTTACGGTAGTATCTTTATATTTTTTTATATCCCCTTATCCCCACAACCCCTAAAGTTCTTTTTTTCTCACCGTCTCCGCCAGTTTTTTCCTTGCCCGATATAGCCGTACTTTTATCGTGGTCACCGGCATTTTGACGATCTCGCTGATCTCCCGGTAAGATCTTTCTTCCCGGTGGAATAATATAACTAATTCCCGGTCGGCTGGCGACAACCGGGACAGGGCGATCTCGATTTTTTCCATTTTGTGTTTTTTTTCGTATTTTCCAGCAAGATCGTCTTGCATCGGGTTAGGCATCATCGATTCATCAAGTTCATAATGGATCTTTATCTTACGCAGGTGGTCCACCGCTAGGTTATGGGCGATCGCGAACAGCCAGGTGGTGAAAGGCCTGGAGACGTCGTATTTTGCCAGCGATCTGAAACACCGCACGAACGTATCAAGCGTTATTTCTTCGGCGTCATCATAGTGTTTGACCAGACGGTATACAAAGCTGAACACGCGGTTCTTATAAAGGTCGAGGATCTTCTGACACGCGGTCTCGTCATGCTCCAGTGCCCGGGCAATGAGAGATTGGTCTACGTCCGCTGCGCCGTCTGCGTTAATCGTTCATTCCCTGTACAATGGCAGCGAATTTTTTGGCTTCGTCCTTCCCGATCCATTCCAGCCTGATCTTCCGGCGATCATAACCAAGCATATCAAGCACTATCTTCAGCATGCGGTCACGCGCGACCGCCCGGAAATTCCCTTTGGCATAGTGACAGGCATCAGGGTAACAGCCGCCGATGAGCACGCCCTTGGCGCCGCGATCAAGGGCGTGTATGACCCATGACGGGTCGACCGCTCCAGTGCACGGGATGCGCATTATTTTCACGTTTTCCGGATAGCTGATCCGTTCATACGCAGCGGCATCGGTCGCGTTGTACGCAGACCACCGGCACAGCATGGCAAGGATATCGCCGGGTTTGACCAGCGCTTTGATATAGGCGATCACCCCCGCGGGATTGAAATTTTCCAGCTGGCTAGATGACGAAGGACAGGTGGCCGAGCAGATCCCGCAGCCCATGCACAGGTCTTCCCGAACCTTGATCTTTTCCTCGACCAGGGACAGCGCGTTGTACGGACACGTGCCGATGCAAAGACGGCATGTACTGCAGGATTCAGAGTTTACCTGCGCCATTGCCTGCCGTGTTTGCACCGTATTCTTGCTGATAAAACCAAGTGCTGAGCACGCTGCCTTGCGGGCATCAATGAGTGTTTCCGTTACGCCGCCGGGGAAGGTTGCAGACCCCGCGGAAAAGATCCCGCGTGGCAGTTCCGGGTTCCCCAGATCGCTATTTTGCAGAAGTACCGGGAAATCATTGTCCAGCCGGATGGCCAATTTTCCGAAAGTTCCCTGGTCTGGTACAAAACCGTTACTCAGGACCACAGTATCCGCTTCGATATCAAGCAGTTCGTCGGTATACAGGTCTTCGGTCCGGACGACGAGACTGCCATTGTTCCTGAATACTTCGGATGGTTTGCCTTTGATGAAAGAGATGCCTTCTTCCCTTAGCTTATTGTAGAAATATTCGAAATTTCCGTAACTGCGCATGTCCATGGCTACGACATAGACCATGGTTTCCGGATAGCGGTCCTTTACGAGCTTGGCTTCTTTGAGGGCAAGAAAGCAGCATACTTTCGAGCAATAGGGCAGGTGCTTTGTGTCGCGGGATCCGGCGCAGCAGATGAGAACAACTTTTTTGGGATGCAGCGTGCCGCTTGAAATCGCCCTTTCGAACTCAAGGGTATTCATAACGCCGCTAAGCCGGCCATATCCGTACTCTTCAACTTTTGCGACGTCATAGGACGTAAGCCCCGTTGCCACTATCAGCGCACCCGCCTTCAACTCGTGCTCCCTGGGCTTGTCGTCGAGGGCGATCTTTCCCGGGCACACTTTAACGCACTCCCCGCATTTGTTGCACGCCGTGAAATCGATCGCATAGGTCGCCGGGTACGTCTGCGCGTAATAGACCGCCTTCCTTGATCTTCCTTCGTCGTTGACCGTGACGGGGCAGACATCGATGCATTTCCCGCACTCGGTACATTCGATCACACCGCGCGATGCCTGTGTCAATTTCAACGTGTAATCACCCGGAGATCCGGTAGAATTATCAAGCGTCGTGTTCAGCATGATGTTCACGTTGCTGTTCTGGAGAATGGTGTTTATCAACGGCACTACGGTATGGCTGTACGGCGTTCCTCCCGGATAAAGGCGGTCAAGTTTTGCGACGGTACCGCCCAGGAACGCGCCTTTTTCGACCACCGTGACCTTGATCCCGGTGTTGGCAAGGATCCGCGCCGTCTCGATACCGGCGACACCGCCCCCGATGATCACGACATGCTTATGCCGGACTGGAAAGATCTTGTTCTTCAACAGTGCCGACGCCCCGGTTTTCTGGACCGCGGCCTGTAGAAGAGCATGAGCCTTGGATACCGGGTGATTTTGGAGGATAACGTGTTCCTTAAGGTTCACGAATTCCGCATCGACCCCGGGAAAGAGCCCTTCCATGATCGCGGGGCTGCAGCCGGCAATGACGACCTTTTCAGACTCGGCAATGGTCGGCCTCAAGGTGCAGATATTGTCAACCCATTCGATCCGGATATCCTGACCCAGGTCCGGATCAGGCATGTTGATCAACCCGTTACACCGGCATGCGATGACTCTCATGGCAACCCCCTTTTAAGCGGTCTTTTCGATCACCCGGTCAGCCTTAATGCGGTTGAATTTCAATCCGACCGCATCCGGGGACAATCCCAGTGCCAGACCGAGGAGCTGGGGATAGTAGAGAACGGGGAGATTGTAGACTTCGTTGAACTTGGCTTCTGCTTTCCGCTGGTTGTCTTCGTACATGACCGTGCAGAACGGGCAGATCGATATGATGGCATCGGCGCTTTCCTGCTTGGCGATCGCCAGTTTATGATTTGCCATCTTCACTGCCAGTTTTTCATCAACGCCGAGCACCGAACCGCCGCAGCACATTTTCTTATCATGGTAGTCGATCGCAGTCGCGCCGGTCGCCGAGACCAGTTCGTCCAGCGTGTGCGGGTTCTCAGGATTGTCAAAGGCATGCAGGTAAGATGGTCTCAGGTAGTGGCACCCATAATGGGTCAGTATCCTTACGTTCTTCAACGGTTTTTTTACCGCCCTGGCAATGGCATCGATACCGAGGTCTTCATAAAGCATGCGCACGAAATGGCGGACTTTCACTTTGTTAGGGTATGAAAAGCCTAAAGATTTGTAGGCGTTGAAAAAATGCTGCGACCCGGACTCAAGCTGCATCTGGGCGTCGGAAAGCATGGCCGTGCATGAATTACAGAGGGTCACGGCATCGCAGTTCATGGCGCTAGCCAGGCCGACGTCACGAGCAGCCATGAGGAGCGATGTCTCAGCGTCCAGCGCTTTCAAGGGAAAACCGCAGCACGAGCCGTCAGTGATATCGGTGAGTTCTATCCCCAGTTCTTGGGCAACACCGCGAGCCGCCAATTCATAGTGCTGAGCTCTGACCGGCACGGTGCAGCCGAGGAACAGCGCGTATTTTTTTGTTTTCATGGCGTAACTCTCTTGAGCAGTCCCGTGCTTTCCAGGATCTTCGCGACGTCCGGGATCTTTTTATTGAGCGCCGGCAAGCCCAGACGCCGGCGTTTTTTAAGGTCAAAATCTTCGAGTTCATACAGCCGGCCGAGGTCCCGGAGCAGTTTTAACTGTACTTTCAATCCGTCGGGACAGAATCCGTTTGTGACCGCGTAGTTCTTGATGGTGTTGATGAGCTCGGCGACCTTGATGCCCTGGGGGCAGCGCTCAGTGCACGCGTGACAGTGCGCGCACAACCACAAGAACGGGGATGACAGAACCTCATTTTTCATACCCAGCAGGGTCAGCCGGATTATCTTCCGCGGGTTGTACCTTTCGTCAAAATAACGGACCGGGCAGCTGGCCGAGCAGTCGCTGCATCCAAAGCACTTGAGCAGCGCCTCGCCGCTTTCCAGTCTTGAAATTTCCCACTTAAACTGCGGGTCACTATTTTTCAGATCGATCATTTTAAACCTCCCGTCAACCCATTGACGGATTATTATGTTTATTTTTTAAACATAATTGGGTATCGTAAAGAAAATAGATTATAATTATAAACATTAAGGTGTCAACCCCGTTAACGGTCGTACCTTGACATCTATAAAAACTGTATTATAATGAAACAGGACGTTTCCGTTACATAACCACGACCACCCGGGAGTGGAAAAGGCCGATAAAGGAAGCGAAATTCATGATCACGGCGCCCCGTGATCGGTACTTAAAAATAAATTATCCGGTAGCAAAAAAAATGGTATGCGGTAATAATAACGTTTTTACGATCGTACGAAAGCAATTCTTTCCGGATACCGACCTTGTGATCACTTGGTGACCGGATGTTAAGTTCTTTCCTTTAATAATTCCATAATCCTCTGATAATTTCCCTCCCTTGATGGCAACCTTAAAGACTAAACCCTCACCTTATTCCTCTCCCTTAGAAAGGGAGAGGGTAGGGGTGAGGGTTAACTGGTGTGCCGTAAGGGAGAGGGGACTGAGGGGAGGGTGAAATATATTAAAAAGCAACCACGGGGAGGACATGTGTTTAGTGTCAAGATGAAATGTGGAGAGGACTCAGGACCAGGGATTATTGACACGATATTGTAAATCAGTACAATATCCCAGCGAGATGATGATAAAGACTAGATTGATCTTAGTGAGCATGGTTCTGCTTTTGCTGGCGTGCCCCAAGAAAAGCGATATTTTCGTGCCGGTGCTGCTGGATTACATACTTTACTATCCTGATGAGGCGCGCCGGCTCGGTCTTGAAGGCAAGGTCGTGGTCGGCGTGCTGGTCGACGAGTCGGGCAGGAGCCTTGATGCCAAGATCGCCAGAACTTCGGGATACAATCTGCTGGATTCCGCAGCCATCTATACGGCGAGGTCGTTCGTTTTCTCGCCGGGGATTCACGGTGACAAACCGGTTAAATCATGGGTATTAATACCTCTTGAATTTACGCTGGAATTGGCTAATCCAGAAATATGGCTTGCCGAGCTGAACGTCCTCCAGCAGTCGATCAAAAATTCGTTTTCAGAAGATAAGGTCAAGGAGCTTTACAATATGTACAAACAGGTCATTTACGCGCCCAAGGGGTCGGTCGATACCAAAATAAACTATTTCATCAAGGACGCGGTCCTTGATTCAACCGCAAGACTCTGGGACGGTTTCTGGCGCGTGCAGCCGGCGCAAATCATACTGATCGTGGATATCATTTACCGTTATCCAAAGTCTTACACCAGCTATTTAGCTAAACAAGACCTTAATGTATACCTGGAAAAGGAAGCGCTGTTATTAAAGAACACGCTGCCTCAGCCTGAAGGAGATTCGCTCCTGAACCGGCTGCGGCGGCTGGTCCAGGAATAATTCCCGTCATCTCAATAACAAGGTTAAGACAAGAATTAATATCATTATGATGCCGGTGGGCAAAGCCAGCCGCCGGATCATATTTTTTACCGGGGATTTGAAGTACTCGCAGGTCATGGCAACGCACGGATGGACCGGCGACAGGACATAACCGAAGTATATACTCACGTAGATTATCGCAAAGGTCACCGGCGTGAATGTCCGGGTGGAAAGGTAGATCGGGAAAATAACCGATGCCGGCAGCAGGACCCGGCCCGTGGCGACGCCGACGATGAAGCCCGCGATTACGCACAAGAGCAGAGGCGACAAGGGGATCGCCGCAATGAGCAGGGCGACTTTGGACGCTTTGAAGACATTGAGGAACATGAAGAGCCCAATAATAATGAGCGAAAAATTCCATGGTTTCATTTTGACGATAGTCCTTGAGAGATCGAGTTTGACCGGATTCAAAAGCAGCGAGAGGACAAAGGCGGCAATGACACCGAGCAGAGTCGCGGTTTCTTTGATCGTAAAGACGGGGATGATTTTGAAAGTAAAATCAATGACCGGAGCGACCATGATTATCACCAGAGGCACGAGCAGGTTTTTCAGGGAGAAAGCGCCCGTATAGGCGATTGAACCATGGATCTTTCTGATAAAAAACACATATCCGAGGATCAGGGCGATAATGAAAACGGGCACGAAATGCGCGATCGTAACGTAAAGGTTTTGGTTGGCGATCTTGACCGACGCGATCAGGTCGGAACTCAGGGGATATACCAGGATCAGAAGGTGTCGGAACCAGATATTGATCGTGACTTTCAGATCATCAGCAACCCCTTGTCCAGCTTTCTCGAGGACCGGGGCTGAGAACAAAGCTCCGCCCGGCATGGGCAGCAAACCCATAAGCGCGGGCGCAAGCGCCATGATGCCGCGCTTGCCGATCCTCAGGTTATTTACCAGGTTATCCATCTGCCCGCTGTCTTTCATGACCCCGCCGATCATGGGTATGAAACCGACCGCCAGCGCAAGGATGAGGACGGATAGGTCAAGGAATGGTCCCAGCATTGCTTTCCCCAGTTCTACGAACGGTAGGGTAAAAAGACCAAGCACGATCGTACCACACAAAAGCGCAAGAGGAAGGTTTTTACGGGCAATAATGATAACGAGAACTAACGAGGAGACAAAACCGATCCAGGCAAAGACCACCATGTTTATATAAATCCCCGCTGAATGCAATTATTTATTAAACTTGATGTCATAACGCCTTTATTGTATCCAAAACTGCCGTAATATCAAGACATCAGCGGGGTTGACTCTTACCAGGTGTTAACTATACTTTATTCAAGATCTATGGAATACATTACTGGAAGCGCTGTATTATCATATATCAAGGAGGCCAATATGAAGCGTTATTTTATTCTTATCGGTATCGCGTTGATATGTATCGGGTTTTCACAGATCGAGGATATACCAAAAAAGGCGATGCTCAACGAATCGCAGACTGAACAGGAAGTCAAAAATGATAACAGCAATAACAACAATAACGATGTCTCAGCCTATCCGCAACCGGAAAAAGTTAAATTTCTATCTGGCCGGAGCGGTTGGAAGATCCAGATCCCGGGTAACCGTCCTCTTGCCACAGTCGCATATGATGACGGCCTGGTATTTGTTGGCGGCGGGTACGGCAGTTATGAATTCTACGCTATTGAAGCCAAGACCGGACATGTCGCCTGGATGTTCAAGACCGGCGATGATGGACCGACCGCGGCCGTGGTGAAGAAGGGATACGTAGTGTTCAATACTGAATCATGCATCATTTACGTCCTCAAAGCAAAAACCGGCGAAAAAGTGTGGGAAAAATGGCTGGGCGATCCGTTGATGAGCCAGCCGGCCCTGGACGATGAGAACGTATACATGGCATATCCAGGTTCTGATGGTTCTCATCACCTTGGCTGCATGAAGCTCTTCAGCGGCAAAGAAGTCTGGGACGTCAAGATCGCCGGTGACCTGATATCGGCACCGATCATTGATAAAGGATCCGTGTACATAACATGCTTTGACGGCACGGTCTATCGGTACGCCACAGACAATGGAAAATTGATCTGGTCGCAGCAGAAGAACGCGACCTGCGCGCCGACCATTTACGATGAACGGATCTTCGTGACGTTAAGGGAAGCGGTGAACATCAGCAAGGATTCGACCAAACAGTATGAAGGAGTCGCCACGCTGGACAACGCGAACGGAAACCAGCAGCAAAAGGATTTATGGGCAAGGCGCGAGGCTGAGTATCTCGTGTACGGCAGGCAGAGCGCCAATACCGGCGTGCAGGCAGAACTTGATGCCAGCGTCGGGTTTGGCAGCGCGCCCGGTTCGGCCAAGATCGACCAGGCAAAAAATAACGTGGGGCAGGGTTCGGTCGTAGGCTGCTGGGCTTACCAGGGATCAAGACCGGTCGTGCGCGACAAGCAATCATACAATGCCATGGGCAACGAGATCCAGTGCCTGGATATAGAAAACGGTAAGAAAGTATGGTCAAAGACCTATGATCAGAACACTGAAGGCGTCGGCGGAAGATACTTTTCCCCGCCTTCGTTCGCCAACGGCAAGCTTTTCCTGGGGTCGGGAAACGGCGAAGTTTTCAGCATCAATGCCTCAAACGGCAAGACCGAATGGAAGGAAAAGGTCGACGGCCCGGTCAGTTTCCAGCCGGCCGTTGCCATGGGCATGGTGTTCGTCTCCTGCGATAACGGAATGCTTTACGGGATCAACACCGGCGACGCCAAGGATGATGGCTGGTATATGTGGGGCGGCAACGCCGAGCATAACAAATAAATAATATTCGTATCGATTCTGAAATCGCTGAGAATGCAAATCCCCCTCTAATCCCCCTTTTAAAAGGGGGAGGAGGGGGAGTAAAATAAAACTCCCCGGGCAGGACTCGAACCTGCAACCCTTGACTTTAGGGATCTTGTATATATACTATTCTCATCCTCGGTAGCTCAATGGTAGAGCATCCGGCTGTAATAAAATTTGCAGCTTTCCGATGAAAGTCGGATTGAAAAATCGGGTGAATTCAGGGAAACCTAAGGCTAGCGGATCGTTCGCTAACTATGGCAATCCTGAGCCAAGCCCAAGGTTCGCATAAAACCATGGGAAGGTGCAGAGACTATTCCGCAAGGAAGTACCTTTTAGATAAAAAGGGAAGCGCCCGATTCCGTAATACTCTACGCTGGGTATCGGAAATGAGATAGTCCATTCTCTGGTGAAAATCAGAGGCCAATGTAACCGGAGGGTTGCAGGTTCGAGTCCTGCCCGGGGAGTGCTTCGACAGGCTCAGCATCCAATCAGGTGGCGGATTCGAGTTCTGCCCTGGGAGTTTCTTCTAAGACTACAAAATAATATAACGAACATATGTTGTATAAATATAACAACGTTATCAATGAACTGAAATCATCCCCTAACCCCTTTATCGCGTTCAAGGTACGTACGCGGGTGCTTGCAGAAGACCCGTTATCGCCTGAGAACCGGGAATTGCAAGAGAAGATGAAAAGATCGGGGCTGGTTAAAACGTTGCTGTCGGTCCGAGGTAAGAGCGGAAAGATACCTTTCCACGCCTATAAAAAATGGATCGGCAGTCACTGGACTTTGGCGCTCCTCGCCGACCTTGATTATCCTCCAGGTGATAAGAGACTGCGGCCGCTGAGAGACCAAACACTTGAAGCGTGGCTATGCGACAACCATATAAACAGCGTTCCGGTGATCCGTGGTCGGGCGCGTCGGTGCGGTTCCCAGGAGGGCAATGCGCTCTATTCGATACTCAAGCTGGGATTAGATGACGGACGTTCAGAACAGTTGGTCGCGAATCTGCTTAAGTGGCAATGGCCTGACGGCGGCTGGAATTGCGACAGAAGACCCGGAGCTTCAAAATCGTCGTTCATGGAGACGCTGATCCCGCTTCGGGCGCTGGCCCTGCATTCGGATATCACCGGCAGCAAAGAGACGCAACAGGCTGCTCAAAAAGCCGCGAGTGTCTTCCTGAAAAGGAATCTGTTCAAACGTTCAGCAGACGGCTCGATAATGGACAAGAATTTTCTGCTCCTGCATTATCCATGTTATTGGCATTATGACATTCTTTTCGGGCTCAAAGTGATGGCCGAGGCGGATTTTATCAAACACCCGGCGTGCAGTGACGCCCTTGACCTGCTGGAGTCAAAAAGGCTTGCAGACGGAGGGTTCCCGGCAGAGTCGAGATACTACTCGGTTGCGGTTAAACCAGTGGGGAGCAACATATCATGCGTGGACTGGGGCGGAACCAGTAAAAAGAAAATGAACTTGTACGTGACGGTTGACGCCCTGCAAGTGCTCAAGGCAGCCGGCCGGCTAAAATTTAACTGACTTTAAAAGATCAGAAGCTTTCCTGGCGTCTGATTTGTTCAGGAAGATGGTAATGTCGGACTGGATAGTATTCATTTCTATGATGTTTATATTATTCAACGCCAGCAGATCGCCGATACGGCCGATGACGCCCGGTTCCTCGATAAAACTCTGACTTGTCACGCAAAGCCGGTTCACACCTTTTCTAATAGAAACGGCGCGGAACCGCGGTTCCGCATGAGTTATCGAGTAGATGTCATGATATGCCTGTTCGGCGAACTTTTCCGCCACGTATAGTCCAATGTAATTCTCGCTTAGCGATATTCCGTAGATGGAAATTTTTCTTTCGCTTAGCCGCCTGGAAATCTTCTGGACCAAGCCAGCGGTCGCAAGGAATTTCCTGCCCACGACCGTGATGAACGCCAGGGTCTCTCTGGTTGTCACCACGCTGGCGCCGACTGAACCGACGATCTCGGTGCCGCCGCTGTTGATATCGACGCTCCTGTAGTCCGCGATCATGACCTTCTGGGATGGCAGCTTATAAAGCAGGGCTGAAGGGTGTATGATCCGCGCGCCACCGCGCGATAGATATTCTATTTCCTTGACCGTTATCTCTCTAAGGTGCTGATTGACCTTTACGAGCCGGGGATCACCGGCCATAATGCCGGGCACATCAGTTGCGATAATGACCTTATCCGCGTTTAAACAACGCCCCAGCAGGGTTGCGGTGATATCGCTGCCGCCGCGGCCGATGGCGATTAGTCCATTGTTTTCATCCCGGGCAAGAAACCCGCAGACCACCGGAATGATCTTCTTCTTCAGCAACGGCACCAGATGTCTCACGCAGGCTTCAGCGGTTTTTGTCATATCGATGATCGCGATCCCTTCCTGGTTGATTTTATCCGCGGATATCGTCTTTTTGCCGACGACCCGGGCGTGTACTGGCCAGTTGCCGGAATCAGGCGTTATCGCCTGCGCTGGCGCGCCGCTCTCGTTCAATGCTAACGCCATAAGCCTTGCGCTGATCACTTCACCCATGCCGATAACTTCAGTGATGCGGGTGATATCTTTTGTTCTATCATTCACTGAATGCAGCAGTTTCATCAGCTCTGAGGTCTGGTTACCCATCGCCGAAACCACGACCGCGACTTCATGGCCGTTCTTTTTCAACGATCCAATTTTTCGGGCCGCGTTCTTTATGTGCTGGGCCGTAGCCAGACTTGTGCCTCCGAACTTAACAACGATCCTCATATTATCCCCTTTGGGATCAGAACCAGTAACTGATCTCGCCTCTGGTAAGATCAGGGTAAGATTCGCGTTTCCTCACCAGGTACATATGGTGATCCCGTACCAGGACCTCGGCCGGTCTGAGCCGCGAATTATAATTGGATGCCATAGAGAACCCATAGGCGCCGGCACTCATAACAGCCAGGTGATCACCGCTTTTTAATTTGGGGATACGGCGGTTCTTGGCGAAGAAATCCCCTGACTCACACACCGGTCCCACAATGTCCGCCATCATCTTTCCCTTTGTTTTTTTCAGGGGGACGATCTCATGGTAAGCGCCGTACAAGGATGGCCTGATAAGATCGTTCATGCCGGCATCGACGATAACGAAATTCTTGTTGATGCCTTTCTTGACGTACAGCACTTTGGTGATCAAAACACCGGTATTGCCGACGATAACCCGGCCTGGTTCGAGGATGACGGTACAGTCAAGGTCCTTGATAATACGGGTTATGGTCTGCGCGTAATCTTCCAGGGTGAACGGCGTTTCTTTTTTATACTTGATACCGATGCCGCCGCCGATATCCAGGTACTTTATTTTAATACCGGCCCGTTTTAAGCCAATGACCAGACGTTTTAATTTTCTCAGACCTTCGAGGAAGGGCGTGAGCGCGATGATTTGCGAGCCGATATGCTGCTGGACGCCGGCGACTTCGAGATAGGGGAGGGTGTTTGCGAACTTGAAAACAAACGGTGCCCTGGCGATGGGGATACCGAATTTGCTTTCCCTGACCGCCGTGGTGATATAAGGATGCGTGACTGCGTCGATGTCCGGATTTACCCGGATGCTCACCCTCGTCCGCCGCCGGTATTTTTTTGAGAGTTTATCGATCAATTTTAACTCATCGACCGAATCGGCAACGATCATGAAGATCCCGGCCTTGATGCTGTGTTCGATCTCTTCCCTGGACTTGCCGACGCCGCCAAAGATCATGCGCTCGGGCTTAAAACCGGCGCTCGTCGCGCGGAAGATCTCGCCCTGAGACACCGCATCTATCCAGCTGTTCAGCTTTCGCAAAATGGAAATAATGGCCAGGTTGGAATTGGCCTTCATTGAATAGGCAATAATGATCTTCAACGGCTGCCACGATCTGATAATGTGCTCGTAGTGCTTGACGATCGTGTTATACGAATAAACATACAATGGCGTGCCGTGTTTTTGCGTAATGTCAAGCAGCCGAATGTTCTCGCAGTAGAGATCGCCGCGACGGAAGTTAAAATAATTCATGGCGTAAATATATATAGTTTTTCTTTGAAATCAAGTAGGGCAGGGCTTTAGCCCTGCTTTTTCTATCCCCGTATCCCTCTATCCACAAAGTCCTACATCCCCGAATCCCCGGGATTTAAGCCGTAAGGCTTTTTGAAACTCTTACGAGTTAACTCCTTCGGTATTCCCCCATCCCCTATTCACTCAGTTCCCTTTTAAGGAGGCGGTATATCTCGGGTTTCGCCTCCGGCCAGTACCAGGTATAGAAAAAATTATTATGATAAAGGGGATCGGCATTTTCGCCGAATCCGGTTTTTTCATATTCGTCAGTGTGGGGGATAGGCGTGAACTCGCACAAGTGAGGCCGAACCCCAAGTTTGCGGCAGTAATGTATCGATTCGACGATCTCTTTGTGATCCTGACCGGGCAGGCCGTACAGAAGATAAACGTGCATCGGTCTTTTGGAAAAACCGGCATTTCTAAAGACCGTCACCGCGCGTTCGAATTCGTCGGTGTAAACCTTGCCGCCCGTGTTTTTCTGGGTTTTGGGATTAATGGATTCCAGGCTGAGGTAAATGGTCTTGAAACCCGCCTGGTACATAAGGTGCGCGATACGGTCGTCGACATACCGGCAATGCAGCCCATTGGAACTGTGCAAGTTCAGTTCGATGCGGCGATCGATAATATTAATCAGGATTACGGCAAAGTCCTTGTTGAAGAGCAGGGCATCGTCGAAGAACGCGACATTATCAGTTCTCGTCGCGAACCCGGCCAGCTGGTCGCAGATCGCCTGCCAGGGTGCGGTTTGATACCCAGGTGACAGGAAGTATGTCGCGCAATAACTGCAGGTTAAAGGGCATCCATGGGACGGCAGGACTACCCCGTAGTTGAGTCCACGGTAAAGGTCGAAATCCGGCATCACCCATGTTGATCCTTCTTGCGCTTGCCCGGTGATGTATCCTTCGGACCGCAGATAGGCCGGCAGAGAATTTTCCGCCGGGCCGGGGATGACCCGGTCTGCGCCCGAGCATTTAACGGCATGGGCTTCGCACAACGTGGCGTAGATACCACCCAGAATGACCTTGGTTTTGGGAAAGGTGTCACGCAGTATCCGGATCGCTTGGAACACGCCCGGGTACCAGTAGGTCATCGCCGATGACACGAAGATCACGTCCGGTTGTTTTATTTCCCTCACTATTTTATTAAAAACGTCTAAGGGCATGCCATATCGCTTGTACCGCCGGGGGATATGTTTGAAGATATCCGGCTTTTCTATTTCTTCCCAGATATATTTTCCCCGTCCATAAGCATCGGTGCGCGTATTCGTGCTGTAAAAGGGGCTGCGACGGTCCATGCAATCGATAAGATCGACTTTAAACCCGTATCTTTTAAGGATGCTCGAGACTGCCAGCAACCCCATGGGTTTGTTCCAGAAATCAAACGCCTTAAAATCGTAAACCCAGGGATTAACGAGCAGCGCTCGCATGGATTATGATGCCGTGATTACAGAACCAGCAGGTCAATGATAGGACGCGAACATCTTCTTTGCATTAGCGCTGAGATTGTCGACAAAAAGTTCAAAAAATTCCTTGCCCGGGAATAGACTCGCAAAGATCCGGGCCGCCAGGGGAGCGGCGTCCTTGGCCGGAAGACAATACTGCATATGCAGGAAATTGCCGCGGAGTTTTTTCACTTCTTCCTTAACGGTCTTATCCCTGATCAGCACGTCGGCGATGAAGCCGGCCAGGGGCTGGAAATCATCTTCCTTCATGCCGAAACGCGTCATTTCCTGGACACCCATTCGTATGCCGCTTGCATCCAGGAAGCTTTCATCATCGGGCAAAGCCTGGTAGTTAGTGATGATGTTGTTGTTTTCCAGCCGGCGGGCCAGTTCGTTCCCGCTGCCGTGCTTCCGGACGCGGATTATCACCTGGTGGGTTTCGGTAAAGCTGTCAGCGGTGTCGCCCTGCACGTCAACGCCGGAATCCTTCAGGGCGCGCGCAAAGGCCTTGGCGTTCTTTAGTACCTGGATTTGGTATTCCTGCTTGAAAGCGTTCATTTCATAGGTCGCCATCAGCAGGCCAAGCAGCGTGCCAAGGTGATGGTTGCTCGTCGAGCCCGGGAAAGCGCGGTTTTTTATTTCGATCCAGAGTTTGGACAAGGGGCTTTCTTTTACGATCGTGGATACGATGACGCCGCGCTGGGGACCGAAAAATGTCTTATGCGTGCTGCCCGTGACAATATCGGCGCCTTCCTTGAGAGGTTCCTGGAATGCTCCGTAGAGCCCGAGCACGTGAGCCATGTCGTACATGATCACCGGTCTTGGATCCCAGTTTTTCACGATATCGTAAACGAATTGCACCGGTTCCCTGTACAGGAACATGCTCTTGCCGAACACGATCAGTTCGGGCTTTTTGTCTTTCAAGAGTTCTTTCAGGCGGTTGGCATCGGTCCTGTAAAGGTTATCGGACCGGATGGGGAAATTGATGACGTTTTCCTTGCCAGTAGCGGGGTCTTCTTCGACAAAATTGAAAAGCGCGCCCATGGGCTGGGAACTCAAATGCCCGCCCTTGTTCAGATCATTGTTCATGACCAGTTTCAGGCGCCGGGACTGCTCGCCTTCCTTTCTCCCCCGGTTAATGAATTTCATCATCGCCTTGAAGACGACTTCGTTCGCCATCTGTCCGCTGACCGGCCGTAGCTCGACGCTCGGGCAGTCAAAATACAGCGCCATTTCGCGCCGTAAGTTTTCTTCGACTTCGCGGATGAAATCAATGCCCTGGTAAAAATAGACTTCTTCGCCCTTCATCGTTCGGTGCTCCGCGTACCTGCCCGAGGGGTCTGATATCTCGCATAGTTTGACGAGCGCGCTCGCACTTGTTTCTGATGTTATAAGATTAATGCATTCCTGCTGTCGCCAGCTGTTGTTTTCTTCGATTTTTAAAACCAGGTCCTCAACTTTTTCGTCAAAGGATGCCACGCGAACCTCCATTCAAGGATAAATATTACACTAAAAAAAAAGACAAGTCAAGAGAGTTTGTGCGGTATTGACATTTAAGCGGGCTTATATAGAATAACGATGGAAAGGTTAAGAAAATATGAATACCGCTATTGTCGGACTGCAATGGGGTGATGAAGGAAAAGGCAAGGTCGTCGATCACCTGGCGCGTGATTGCGACATCGACGTGCGTTTTCAGGGCGGTTCCAATGCCGGTCACACGGTCTGGCTGAGTGGTCAGAAAATAGTATTTCATCAGATCCCGTGCGGGATACTGCACAAGAATGTCGTGGGCGTCATTGGCGCGGGATGCGTGCTCGATCCTGAAGTTTTTTTTGAAGAGCTTTCAGGTATCAAAAAGCAAGTGCCGGATGCCGAGAAATTCATTAAAATTTCCAGGTTCTGTCATTTGATCATGCCCTATCATATCCTGATCGATAAGATCAAGGAAGAATCCAAACAAGGCATCGGTACGACAAAAAAAGGGATCGGCATCGCTTATGAGGATAAATACGCGCGGATCGGCTTGAGGGTTGGCGATCTCTTCAACGGCGAATCTTTCAAGACCAAACTCCGGGCCAATATATCAAGAAAGAACCTGATGCTCATGGAGATCTTCCATGCCGAGCCCCTCTCCGACGAGGAGATCTATGACAAATATTCCAACTATGCCGAACAGTTAAGACCGATGATCGTCGATGATTCGAAATATCTCACTGACGCGATAAACAGCAAGAAGAGGATTATATTTGAAGGCGCCCAGGGTGCGCTGCTTGATGTTGATTTCGGAACCTACCCATACGTGACTTCATCCCATACGATCAGCGGCGGCGCTTCGATCGGTCTGGGCATCCCGCCCTACGCGATCGAACGGGTGATCGGTGTGGCAAAAGCGTATACGACCAGGGTTGGGCAGGGTCCCTTCCCGACCGAGGATACCGGAGCCAGTGGCAAGGCTTTAAGGGACAGCGGCAACGAGTATGGTTCAACCACCGGAAGGCCAAGGAGATGCGGTGCGTTCGACGCCTCGGTAGTGAAATATGCGGCCCGGTTGACCGGCGCCCGCGAACTTTTCCTGACCAAGCTTGATGTACTCTCAGGTTTGAAAACGATAAAGATCGCAGTTGGATATGCTAATGCAACGGAATTTGACCCGTTCATTGCTGATAAACTTGAACCTGTTTACGAGGAAGTGCCAGGCTTTAACATGGATCTGACAAACGTGCGTAATTTCAACGACTTTCCCGAAGAAGTAAAGGATTATATTAAGCTGATAGAACATTATACCGGTCTGAAAATAACCCGTGTTTCTGTCGGGGCCGACCGCGAAGCGGTCGTAGTTAGGCAATAAACTCTAGGTAAAAAAATAATAGCAAGGGGATATTTGTGTATCGCAAGATATTCTTGATTTTGTTCGTTCTGTTACTTACATTCCCACTTCCAGATTCCAATTTCCTGATCCCTAATGTTTTACACGCACAGGGGTCGGACACCCTGTGGACTCGCACTTACGGCGGCGCAGCCAGCGATGAAGCCCGTTGTGTGATGGAATGTCAGGACAGTGGTTATGCCATAGCGGGTTCAACCGCATCATGGGGTAATGGTGGTTCTGACATGTATCTTATCAGGATCAATCCTAACGGTGATACGCTGTGGACCAAGACTTATGGTGGTTCAGAAGATGATCAAGGATATGCGCTAGCGCAGACACTTGATAGTGGTCTTGTCATTGCCGGATCAACACGATCATCCGGTGCGGGCGGCAGTGACGTATTTCTGGTAAAGACAGACGCCACCGGCAATGCCTTATGGCAGCGGGTCTATGGCGGAGTTTTAGATGAGCAGGCTTTTGATGTCATGGAACTGGCTGATCATGGTTATATTGTTGCGGGCAGCACGCGCTCCTTCGGTGCCGGTTACCTTGATGTTTATGTGGTGCGGACCGATTCCGCTGGTGACACGGTATGGACGCGTACATTCGGCGGAACTGACAATGACTACGCTCGTTCGCTTACCGAGAATGCTGCCGGAGAATTTTTAGTCCTGGGTACGACGAATTCGTTCGGCGCAGGCCAGGGCGACCTTTATCTGGTCAGGATAAACGCGCAGGGCGAATCGCTGTGCACGCGGGCGTATGGCGGTTTAGCGGATAATCGGGGATATTGCATCCAGTCCACGTCGGACGGGGGATATATAATCTCAGGGACATCGTTTTTTTCGCTTCTGGATTATGAGTTCCTTTTAGTGAAATTGGATTCGTTGTATAATGAAGAATGGATCCAATGTAATGGCAGTTTGAATGCCGATTGCGCGTACGCTGTGCGCTCCGTACGGACCGGCGGCTATGTTTATGCCGGTAATTTCAGTTTTGAGATGTATCTTGCGCGAACCGATACAATGGGGCTTAATTACTGGGCCCAGTTCTATGGCGGCGATTACACGGACTGCGCTTATTCAATTGAGGTCACCTCCGATGGCGGATATATTATTGCCGGCGTGACCAATTCATTCGGCGCGGGTGAAAATGATGCCTATGTAATCAAGATCGGTCCGGATCCCACAAACGTCGCTGAAGCAAAAGAGCGGGAGATCGGATCGCTGGCTCTCTCTGTTTATCCAAATCCATTCAGAACAAGGATTGATATCCGATACAGGATCCATGTTACCGGATCCAGTAACCATGCAGGGCAAGGTCATGATCCCGCACAGCGGGGCTTTAGCCTTGCTCGATTACGCAAACCCGAAGGTTTGCCCTGCCTCAAGATATTCGACGCGACCGGTAGGTTGGTGAAGCAATTTAACCGTTTATCCGCCAAGCAGTTTGGCGGAATTCAACCATTTAACCGAATCACATGGTCTGGTACCGATGAGGTCGGTAGAAAGGTTCCTGCTGGCGTTTATTTTATACAATTGGAAACTGAGTTTTTACGGGAAACTAAGAAGGTTACGGTTCTTAAATAGCGGTCTGCGAACGGTTCTAACCGGATTTTCTCTGGTCACGCAGCTGCCGCTGAAAGCAGTCTTCACCGTCGCAACACACGTGGCAATCCCTTTTCAAGGCGCGCAGACCGGTGAATTCCACCGACGGCGTCAGGTATCCATCCTTGACCGGTTCCTGCTTCATGAGATCGGTGCTCAGATATTTTTTGTTGTCGTCGGCGAAGACCGTGACGACAATTTTCCCGGGGCCCATGAGTTCCTGGATCTTTAGAGCGCCAAGAAAATTCGCGCCTGATGATATGCCGACTGCTAACCCCAGCTGAGCGCTGATCTTCTGTGCCGCGAGGATCGCGTCGCCATCGCAAACAGAGACAACGCCGTCCAGTTCATCGAGTTTGACGATCGCTGGAATGAATTCGTCGGATATGCCCTGGATCCGGTGAACACCGACCTTATGACCCGTCGAGAGGGTGGGCGATTCAGCCGGCTCCAGAGGGTGGATCTTTACATCCGGCTTCATCCGTTTGAAATACCGGCCTACGCCCATGATCGTTCCGCCCGTGCCGACACCGGCGACGAACGCACCGGGCTGCAACTGCCGGGATGCGAGCTGCCACCAGATCTCAGGTCCGGTCGTGGTTTCGTGAGCTTCAATGTTCGCTTCGTTGGAAAACTGGCATGGCAGAAAAATACCATGTTCGCACTTTGCCAGTTCTTCGGTCAGGCGGATGCTGCCGAGAAAACCGCCCTGCTCGCGGGTTACGAGACGGATATCGGCGCCCAGGCTTTTTATCAATTCGATCCGTTCGTGGCTCATCCAGTTGGGCATGAAAATAACGACCGGATGACCGAGGCACCGGCCGATCGCTGAAAAAGCGATACCGGTGTTCCCGCTGGTAGCTTCGGCAATGCAGTCGCCCTGATGGATGGCACCCTTTTCGTACGCGCGTTTAAGGATATGCAGTGCCATGCGGTCCTTGATGCTGCCCGTAAAATTCAGGTATTCGGCCTTGGCGTACACCACACGCGGTCCGCCGCGGTATATGAAATGGAGTTCCAGCAACGGCGTGTTCCCGATGAGGTGGCGAAGTTTCCCGAAAGTCTCAGCCACTGAGTTCGATTTGCATATTTCAGTGTAGCCCGCTTCTTTTTGTACCCGAACATTTTTTCCGACTGGTGTTTTCCTTTTAGGCATGTGGTTTAATTATATCCCGATTACGCTCCGAGTCAATAAAGCCCGGATCGGATCGCAAGGCACCAAAAAATAACCTTCACCGTGTTTAAGAATCCGGAACGAACCGCCTTATCACATCCCCGATCTGTTTTTTGGTCAATCCCTGGAACTTGTTCCCCGAGGCCCGGCAAAGCAGATATATCGCCGCAGCTTTATTCGCCACATCGATGAGATCTAATGCCTGGAAGACATTGTCACCGACCGCTGCGCACCCGTGTTTTTCCCAGAGAACTACCCGGTGCCGCGTCAGAGCTGACATGGTCACGGCTGACAGTTCCTTGGTTCCCGGGCACCGGTATGGCGCCAGTCCGATGCCCTCAGGCAGGGCGATCGCTACTTCCGGATGGGCCGAAAACAGCAGATCGTTAAGAGCCTTCTCACTGACGGCGTAATCGGGGATATGGCTAAGTGCGATGAGATGGATCGGATGGGTGTGCATAAAGACTTTCTGGCTTTTGTGTTCATGGCGCATCAGCGCGTGTACGGCAAGATGGCTGTCGATCTCCGACGTGGGCCGCGACTTATCGCCGTTACCGCCCCATAACAAGGTGTATCTTTTACCGGATGCTGACAACTTTATCAGCATGAGGTTCCTGGTTGGCGCTTTTAAGATATCGCGCATGCGCGAGCCGGCAACGGTTACAAGAAGGCACCGCTGCGAAAGTGCCGGATCAATGCGCATAGAAGGTTTGAATAACTTAAAACGACCTGCTGGCCGCGCCGATATCATATCGGTAACATCAACCGAAATATTCCCCGCATTCTGCTCAGCCCATCCTTTCATCCACAGCCATTGGGCGACCACGGCGACGTCCTGGATAACTTTTTTCAATTTCCGGCTGATTCGCATTCACTACCTCCTTATCAGGACTGTACCTTTATTGCTTATGCTCATCATGATCGACTGGTACGGCTTAAACTTAAGGGTGATCTTCCGGTGCCGTCCGTTGTAGTTAAGCGTTAATGGCACGCGGTATATTTTTTTGACCGGACGCTGGTACGGCATTGGATAAGTGATGCTCCTGGTCATAGGGTGGGCGAAAAATATCAACAACTTTTTCTTAACCTGCCGTACCCAGAATTCGGGGATCTCTTTGCCCTGGATCAAAGGGACCGGGCGGCGTAATCCTTGAAACGAACGCCGGACATTGGACAGGGATAACAACTCGCCGATCATGCGCCCATAGCGAACTGATTTAATGTGCCCGGGCTGGTGCGGCACCGTTCTTAAACGGACCGGGCAGCCGCGTCTTGCCAGTCTGAGGATATGGCGCAGCATGTCAAGATCAAGGTATTGTGCCGCTATATACAGCATGTCGAATATCGTTGTGCCGCAGCGAAGTTTGCCCTGCCGGTAATCGGCTTGACGCAGAAAATACGGCGATATCCATAATGGTTGAAAGCCCTTCAGTTCTTCAGGTATTTTGGTCTCCTGATGTTCCCAGTAATACCGGCTGCTGATCTTTTGAAGTTTCGCCGGGAGCTCATTTTTCATCCACGCTTCCTCGAGCGGGAGGTAGACAGCAATATCTGTGTAGACCTTGCCGCGCCTCATCATGCTGCTGATGCGCTTCAGGTACTTGTTGAAGGATTTGATGCAAGGTGCAAAAGCGCTGTCAGGACCGACATGGACCGTGGCATAAAATTCGTTCGAACTCCCGACGGGATTGAACGGCATGCCGTGCCAGACGATAAAATTAATGCCATTGGCGAACATCGCATCGGCCAGCAGTTTAAGGTCCCGGATCTTTTCCATTTTATGGTACGGACCGGACCTGGGATACGGTTTCCATCCGTACAGGCAAGTGAATGTTTCGGCTGAAACTATTGCTTTATCACTGAGCGCAGCGGCCGAAGCCGCGAACCGCGAGAATGACGGGTCGAAAAGTATCGCTTCGCTTTCCGGCACATCGACCGCAGCATATGCGGCTACAAGGTCGGTCGGCGCGCCATGGCACTGGACGCGCGAAATAGAATTCAAGCGGCGACAGATCTTTGTGAAGGACCGGTAGAATTCGTTGAGTACGTAATCGGCAAGTAGTTTCCGGTAGTCATAGCGGACATCAGGATATGAGTCGATCCTGGGCATGTACCCGCGCACATCATATCCGTAAACCCGTCTGAATCGTTTATCAAAACCCCTGGCCCATAAGCCGTGTGTATCGGCCTCCCATGAATCGCAGAACAGGGCAGAGGGTTTTCCGCGCAGCGCCGGTTTCAGCGCCGCCGCCATTTTGCGGGAGTAATTGCCAAGCGCTTTTCGGCTGAGATGGTTCAATATGTAACCCGGACTCGAGTGCGGCATTTCCCATGACCGGTCGAGGCGCTGGGTGGATAATCCCCGGTAGGTCAACGCCGCGTCTGGGCGTCGCACGTTGGAGCCGCCAAAGGGCCAGAGCGTGCCGAACGTAAAATCACAGCCAAGACCAAGATCGGTCGACCGCCGTTTGGTAAAGGCCGCCAGTTCGGTCCATTCCCTGGACAGCCACCGGGGACCCGGCCGGGAATCCGGCAAAGGATATACCCATGCAACTTCCACGCCGCCAAAGCCGTTTTTTTTAAGCCACCGCAGCTGGTCTACGATATCCTTTTTGCGTATTTGCCCGGAGAACCACCACCACCGGGTGTAGGGTTTTGAATTCCGGTATAGTGATATTGAAGTCTGCAATGTTAAGGCATCGTTATTGGACCGTCATTTCGTATATGCGATACTTTTTATAGATCTTGCCACCGATCGCGAGGTCAAACTTGTTTATCAAATCGTTATCCTCCAGGTTCCAGCCAAGTTCGCACCAATCATAACCCAGCCGGATATTCGCCTTTTCCGATTCATAATAAAGGACCGCGATAATGCCGGTTTCGCGGTATTCCTTCAGAACACCACCAATCAGAGAACGAACGCCCGTGACCCGCCGTTTGTAATATAAAAATTTAAGCATTTCCAGAAGCCCCATACGACCATTCAATTTTTTCAGCACTTGGTTGACGTCGGGAACGGTGACGGTTACGCCTACGGGCTTGCCATCCATTTCCGCGAAAAGCACAAGTTCAGGATCAACGAATTGTTTTAATTTCTTGGCAGCGAGATTCATTTCAGCGTCGGTCATAGGCACGAATCCCCAGTTCTTTTCCCATCCTGCGTTATAAATATCTTTTAGAAATTGAGCGTCCCTTTCGAAATTTCTCATGTCGAAATGCCTGACCGTTACACCGGTCCTTGTTTTTATCCGTTCGATCATTTTATCGATACGGGCCGGGATCCCATCCTTGGCATACTTAATGAGCGCGTACAGGTCTTTGGCTTTTTTCAAGCCGTGCTGATCGGCCAGATCAAGATAATATTTGTGCGTATAAGGCATCATCACCGTTGGCGGCAGATCAAATCCTTCCAATAAGAACGCGTTCTCGTCGTTCATGCTGGGGTTGGTTGGGCCGCGCATGATGGTCATTTTTTCTCCCCGGAGCCAGTCGTTCGCTTTTTTCCATAACCCATCCGCGCACTCCTGGTCATTGATGCATTCGAAGAACCCGAAGAAGCCGGTTTTCTCTTCATGGAACCGTAAATGATTTTCATCAACGATCGCCGCGATCCGGCCGACGGGTTTTCCATTGTCGGTGGCAAGGAAGAGTTCGCGCCGGGCGTGCTGCCAGAAAGGATTTTCCTCCAATGACAGGGTTTCTTTTACTTCATTGATCAGGGGTGGTATCCAGCACTGGTTGCCCTTGTATACGCTCCAGGGCAGCATAATAAAATCATCAAGTTGCTTCTTGTCGGTGACGCGTTCTACCTGAAGATTCATTGCAGATAATTATATCAACATTTTACGTTAAGTCAATGAACCGTCACAAGACCGATAATTTCAAGGCTGACCGCATCCGTCGGTTATGATCCGGTGTTACCCGATCTTTTTGGCGCACTTGACGGCCGCGGTGATCGCGCTGGGCACCCCGCCGATCTGGCATGACCAGCAGGAACCGATCAGCAGGTTTTTGAACGGCGTGTTGATATTGACGCTTATGAAATCGCCATAGAACTTATTCTTCGGGTTCCAGCTCCAGGCCGAGGTCGCGCCATCCGTATTCCCGGTATAACGCTCAAAGGTCAGCGGCGTGGCCGCATCTTCGACTTCGATATACCGCGGCAGGTCCGGGATGACTTTTTGCGCTTTTTTGATCATTGCTTTCTTCGCTTGTTGTTTTAGATCTTCATACTGCTTTTTGTCGCCGCCGCCCCAGTTATTGAGCCAGTGGAAAGGCGCCATGGTCTGGAGCATGAGCGACGATTTTCCTTCCGGGGCGAGCCGGGCACTGTGCAGGGAAGGTGAGTAAAGCAGTAGCGAGGTTTTACTGAAATATTCCAGGTCGTCGGAATCGCGGATATCCGCACCGGCACTGGCGTCATGCAGGTGAACGTGGGCAGATTTCATATGGCGCCTGAGTTCTTCGTTGCCCAGCCTAAGCCCGAGATAAACCACGAATATGCCTTCGGATACCGCGGTCCCCGCGATCCGGTCGCGGTAATCCGGGGGCAGCGCCGCGGGATCGTCAAGGAGGTTGAGAAATGTTTTTTTATAATCGCATGAGGATATGACAAAATCAGCAGGATATCGCCTGCCCTTGGCAATGACCCCAACCGCCCGATTGTTCTCAATCAGAATTTTATCAACCGGCGAATTTACGAGCAGTTCACCGTTCTGTTGCCTGAAATTATCAGCCAGCGCATCCGCCCAGGACTGCATGCCGTTCTGCACTGTCCAGTAGTCGTCAAAAAAGGACATATAAGCGGCGGGAACGATGGCGGCTGACATATCGGGATAACCCAGGCTATTGAAGAACCGGTTCAGGTCGCTGCCGGGGTCAAAATAACGGGCGGTGAAGTCGGTGACGGTTTCATTCTTATATTTGAAGTAAAGGTACAGGAACCTCGCGACGTTCACGGGATAAGCAAGATAGCCAAGGAGGGAATTTGGTCCCATGACCGCCATCAGGGTACCCATCATCATGTCGATGTCACCGAAATATTTGTCGAGCTTTTTTTCGTCCCTTGGATACGCCGCGTACACGGCTTGTTTAACATCTCTGAAATTGCGGCAAACCGCATCCATGGCATGCGTTCTGATAGTGGTCACCTGTCGAATGAATCTGATTTTATCAAAGACGCCGATCTCTTTCATGATTTTGAAAACCGCGGCTGATGATTCGAACGACAGCGTTCCGCTTTCGAAATAGAACCCATCGCGCCAGAAACCGGCGGTATAACCGCCCGGCGCCGCGTGTTTTTCGAAGATGGTGACCTTGTGTCCCTTCTTGGCGAGCAGGTTGCCGGCGGTGAGCCCGCCGATGCCGGCGCCGATGATGACGATCTGCTTCATGGAGTACTCCTTAAAAAAAGGGGGGCTGATCGCCCCCCTTTATATGCATGATCATTACCAGAGTTAGTTTTCAGCCGCGTAGTCGCTAAGGACCTTGAGATGTTTCTGAAAGGTTTCTTGACGCTGATCATCGGGAGGGGCATTGGCCGGCGCTTCGATCCCGAAACCAACCGCATCCGGCGCGTAGATCCCCCAGAAAAATCCGACCGCGCTGCCCTTTATATTGCCTTCTTCGCCGGCAACTATTTTGGGACCGGAATATGCCTCGATATCGACGTAGCCGCTGCCGTACAGCACCGTATCCACGTCAGAAGGGAACAAACGGCTCGCGGGCAGCGTGAACGATGTGCCTTCGATAATGGTGTCCAGTTCTAGGTCGAAATCATCGAATCCGCCGGAATTGTCCATGTAGTAATATGAGATATCCACGTACAGCCAGTACCATTGCGCGCCGTTGGATGATCCCCAGGCGATAGACAGGTTGCTGCCCTGGGTCAGTATGTATCCTGGATCCGGGCTGCTGATCTGAAACTCGGCCGGGATTGTGTCTTTGGCTTCGCCCGAGCCCTCGCCGTAATCCGCTTTAAACCTGCACTCGGCGCCGGTGCTGAGCCATGGCGCCTCGCCGTTGTAATCAAAGCTGGTGACTCCCACGTAATACATATCAAGAGGGATATGAACCGTATCATCGTTTAGGGTAACGAGCGGGATTTCTTTGAATCCGTTGTACTTGTACATATCAATTCCGAAGTCCTTTACGATTGTATCCGTGCCAGCCTCATAGACCTGTATATAGGCCAGGATGGACGCGCGTTCTCCGCCACCGCAGCTGACAAAGACGAGAGCGATGCCGGTTGCCAAGCACAGTAGTTTTTTCATCAAGCCTCCTTTGTTTGCTTGTTATATTCGTTAATTTTAATCATAAATTGCTGTTTGTCAATGACACGGGCTTGAAAGGCATGGAAAAGTAAGTACAATAAAATACCGGATCTCTTTAATGGTCTATATCACGTGGCGGACTGCCGATATCAAGAGGTGATGGTTGAAAGACAGACTGCATCTATCGGTACGAAACCTCGTGGAATACTCCCTCCGTTCCGGCGACCTTGATCTGACCACTTTCGGGACATTGCCCGGTGTAGATGCGGTCTACCTGCATAATAAGATCCAACGGTCGCGGGGCGCTGAATCCCAGTATGAAGTTCCGGTGCGGCACGATATTGAACGCGATAACTACGTGCTGATGATATCCGGGCGGATCGACAGCCTTTCCGTGACAAATGGCGCGGTCGTCATTGAGGAAGTTAAAACAACAGCCAGAGATCTGCGCAGGCTGGAAGAAACTGATAACCCATTTCACTGGGGACAGGTCAAATGCTACGCCTATATTTACGCCTTGCAGCATAATCTGATGACGATAACGATCCAGCTGACATATTACAGCACCGAAACACGGGAGATCAGGGAATTAAGGCGAACGGCCGGCGTCAATGACCTTAAGGTCTTTTTTGAATCCCTGGTGCTAAATTACACCGCATGGGCGGACCGGACGTCAGCCTGGATCGATACGCGCGACGCATCGATCCAGGCTTTGCGTTTTCCATTTGCCGGTTTTCGCCCGGGCCAGGAAACGATGATCGATAGGGTGGCTGAGACGGTCAGTGCGAACGGACAGCTTCTTATCCACGCGCCGACCGGCATCGGGAAGACAGTGGCAGTAATGCTCCCTGCTTTACAGGCATTGGCAGCGGGCTCGATAGCCCGCGTTTTTTACCTGACGGCAAGGACCACGGGTCGGGCAGCCGCAGAATCCACACTCGACGTCCTGCGGCAGCAGGGATTGCGGCTAAAATCCTTGAGCTTGGTGGCAAAGGAGAAGGTATGTTTCAACCCGGACAAAGTATGCAATGGCGCGGAATGTGCTTATGCGCGCGGATTTTATGATCGTTTGAAGAGTGCAGCGGGCGATGCGCTTGAAAGTGATGCGTTGACGCGCGAACACGTATTGACCCTGGCAAAAAAACATGATCTCTGCCCTTTCGAATTTGCCCTGGAACTTTCCTTATGGGTCGATATTCTAATCTGCGATTATAACTACGTGTTCGATCCGCGCGTTTATTTGCGCCGTTTCTTTGCGGAGGGTCAGGACGACTGCATATTCCTGGTTGACGAAGCGCATAATCTGGTCGATCGTGGTCGGGAGATGTTTTCTTCCGAACTCAGTAAAGGATCGGTGCTTGCGGTCAAAAGGGCGCTGCACGGCCAGCTGCCAGCCGTGACGCGTTCTTTGACCAGGATCAACACCTGGTTGCGGTCGGTAAAAAAACGGTGCGTGGAGCAGCAGGGTGCTTTTGCGGAGAAGGACAAACCGGAAAAACTATGCGCGCTGCTCGGCGATTTTACGGATCGCTCGGAGCAATGGCTGGTATTGAATCAGCCGGCGATATTCAGACAGGAATTTATTGAGTTCTATTTTGAAGCGAAGGCATTTCTAAAGATCGCGCAACGATACGATGAAACATACGCCACATGCTTTTCTGCGCCAGGAAGAGATGTCAGCGTGAAGCTTCTGTGCGTTGATCCGGCGCGGCACCTCGCTGAAGGATTACAACGCGGCCTGAGCGCAATATTCTTTTCCGGTACTCTTACCCCGACCGAATATTTCGTGACATCCTTCGGTTGCCATGATGACGCTGAGTCCCTGGTTCTGCCGTCGCCGTTCCCCGCAGAACAGCTGTGCGTGCTGATAGCGAGCCGCATATCGGCATTATACAAACACCGTGACTGGACCAAGCACCAGGTCGTAGCCGCGATCAGCGCCATGATCGAGCAAAAAAAAGGCAACTATCTTGTCTTTTTCCCTTCGTATCAATACATGCACATGGTGCACACGATATTCGCGCAGGAACATGCGTCAATAAAGACCCTGGTGCAGTTACCGAACATGACCGAGCATGAGCGCGAACGCTTTATAACGCAATTCAGCCATGAACCGGTCGATCACCTGATCGGTTTTGCGGTTATGGGCGGTGTTTTCAGCGAATCCATCGACCTGATGGGTGATCGTCTTGCCGGCGCCGCCATTATCGGCGTCGGCATGCCCCAGCTGTCGCTTGAGCGCGAGATCATCAAGGAATATTATGATCAAAAGGACAGTTCCGGGTTTGCCTTTGCATATCAGGTCCCCGGCATGGTCCGCGTGCTGCAGGCAGCGGGAAGGGTGATACGCTCAGAAACGGATCAGGGCGTGGTTTTGCTGATTGACACCCGGTATGCCGGGGAACCGTACCGGTCAATGATGCCGGACGAGTGGCAGCCGAAAAGCGTAAGCAGCGTCGCTGATATTGAAATGATAATAAAAGGTTTCTGGCACCAGTAGGATCATGGCGCTATCGCGTAAACAACTCAAATTTTTCCTGCCCGTGATCGATAATAAGATCCTGCGTGACCTGCCTGACAGGCCGGGCGTCTACCGGATGATAAATGCGGGCGGCATCGTGATTTACGTGGGCAAGGCAGTGTCCCTAAGGCAGAGGGTCCGCAGCTATTTTACAAGAGGGGACAGGCACGCGGACCACATTTTCAGAATGGCATCCAAGGTTAAAAGAATAGATTATACGGTCACGGGTTCGGTCCTTGAGGCCGCGGTGCTTGAAGCTGACGAAATCAAAAAGCTGTCGCCTGCTTATAATATCGCGCTGCGGGACAAGAATAAGCAAATGTGGTACGCTTCCAGCGATCTCGCTGAGTACCGCCCCGAACCAGGCAATAAGTGCACGATCGGACCGGTCACAACACCAGTCGTGTTCAAAGTGCTGACGATCGTAAAGAACCTGATCACCGGCATGAAAGCGCGCCCGGCGGAGGATATCGAATTTCTGCTGCGTATGATCCCGGCAAGGTATGCTGAATATTCCGCGAATTTTGAAATAGCCTGGAGCGAGTTCTGCGATCAATACCTGACCGCGCTGCGCGGTCCCGGTTCCTATGGAGAGCGGATCGTCTTGTTGGGCAAAGAGCTATGGCTGCGTGACCGCCTTGCCGCATCTGTTTCCGGGGGAAAAGATGGCGATGAAAATGAAAATCAAAATGAAGACACGCCGGCGAAAATATGCGGCAATAAACAGCCGGTTTTGACTACTCCGGCGGTCATCCGAAAGGCGGTCGAATCGAGGATCGTTTACAGTACCTGGGAGATAAGGAGACTGCGCTGGTATTCGCTGCTTGCCGAATCGTCGCTGGCGTGGACCGAGCGGGTCAACAGGAAATACAAGCGCCGGGTGATCGTGGTCGAGAAAGGAATAGTGACGCAGGGCGACGATCTGGCGGCCGATCGCACGATCCCCGTGCCTCCCGGTCACTGGCGAAAACGCGCGGAAAGGCAGAGAAGTCTGGACCGCTCTGCGATCGACCGAATGAAGGTCCTGACATCGGAGATGAAACGCATCATCACAAGCAGGCGCTGGATCTGCCTGCGTCTTTCGCCCAAAGTTATCATGGATCGCGACCGGATCGCCAGAACGCTGAAGTGGATATGAAAAACATAAATAAAGAGGAAAAATGCGATGAACTATGTCTGTTGACTTCTGTTTGGATCGGACTATAATGGCTCTTTAATTAAAGGAATAAAATGTTCAATAACATATTATATTGTTTGATATTTGGTACCGCGGTAGTCGTCGGGGGGATTGCGGTCGCCAAATACATGGCACGCGTTTTGCTTGACCGGCCTGATACCCAGGATAACAATAGATGGTTTTTCTCATGGTTTGTCCGGATTGAGAAAGGCGTTTACCGGATCGCCGGGATCGATGCTTCGCAGGAAATGGATTGGAAAACTTACGCTCTGGCGTTGTTGGTCTTTAACGGCCTGGGTCTGGTCTTTCTGTTTTTTCTGCAGCTTGTGCAGGGAATGTTGCCATTAAACCCCGGGCATCTTGGTGCGGTTCGCTGGGACACCGCGCTGAATACAGCCATTTCATTTGTGACCAATACAAACTGGCAATCTTATCGCGGCGAGACGACTATGAGCTATCTCACCCAGATGCTGGGACTGACTGTACAGAATTTTTTATCGGCGGCTACGGGCATTGCCGCGTTATTGGCTCTGGGCCGGGGATTTATTCGCAAAAATACCAAGTTTGTCGGGAATTTCTGGGTCGATCTAACAAGGGTTGTGCTTTATGTACTCGTTCCTTTTTCTATCGTAATGTCCGTATTATTGGCGTCGCAGGGGGTTGTGCAGACGCTTGGTTCGCCGGTAATCGCGGAAACGATCGAAGGCGTCAAGCAGACGATCGCGGTCGGTCCGGCCGCTTCACAGGTCGCGATCAAACAGCTGGGTTCAAACGGCGGCGGATTTTTCAACGCAAATTCAGCGCATCCCCTTGAGAACCCAAATCTGATTTCGAATTTCTTCGAGACTTTTGCCATCCTGTGGCTGCCGGTCGCATGTGTTTTTCTTTTTGGTTATATGGTAAAAGACCAAAAGCAAGGGCAAGCGATTTTTACCTTGATGGCTGTGATGTTCGCCGTCGGCCTGGCCATCGTCCTGCTGGCAGAGTATCAGGGAAATCCGTTTCTGGGGCATTCAGGCGTTAGTCATGGGTCTAGCATGGAAGGCAAAGAGATGCGGTTTGGAACGTTGCATTCGGTGCTCTGGGGCATGGCTACGACGGTGACGTCCAACGGCTCGGTCAACTGCATGCATGACAGCGCGAATCCATTGACAGGGCTTGTCTATATGTTCAATATGGGGATCGGGGAGGTGATATTTGGCGGCGTGGGCGTGGGTCTTATCGGTATGATCTTTTATATCTTTTTGTCCATGTTCATTGCCGGATTGATGATCGGGCGGACGCCCGAATACCTGGGCAAGAAACTCGGACCCTTTGAAATGGTAATGGCTGCCATTGCGACGCTCGGATCGATGATCGTGCTGTTGGTGATCACCGGGATCGCGCTGATGACGCGCGCCGGTTTAGCAGGTTTGTACAATACCGGCAGTCATGGTTTGTCCGAGATCCTTTACGCCGCCTCATCAGTCTGCGGAAACAACGGTTCGGCGTTCGCCGGTTTGAGCGCCAATACCCCTTTTTATAATATTCTTCTTGGTTTCGGCATGCTGATCTGCCGGTTCACCACGATCCTTCCCGCGCTCGCCGTGGCCGGATCACTGGCCAATAAGAAGACCGTTCCGGTCACGCCGGCGACATTTCCCACCACCGGTTTACTGTTCATAGTCATGGTCATAGCCGTTATTGTGATCGTCGGGGCTTTGACCTTTTTCCCTTTTTATTCGATCGGACCTGTGCTTGAACACTTTCTGATGTATCATTGAGCGGTGAATTATGAACCAGTCGATATGGCATCCGAATTATGTCAAACAGGCTGTTAGGGCGTCGTTAATAAACCTGAATCCGGTAAGGATGTGGAAAAATCCGGTGATGTTCGTGGTTGAGATAGGGGCTCTCATAACGACATATTTCATGGTCCAGAACGGGATTATGGGAAAATGGTTCGGATTCGAACTGCAAATAAGCCTATGGTTGTGGTTGACTATTGTTTTTGCCAATTTCGCCGGAGCGCTGGCTGAAATCCATGGCAAAGCCCGGGCGCATTCATTGCGCCAGTCGCGGGTCAAGCTGGACGCGAAGAAACTGGTGAATGGGAAACAAACGATCGAGGTCGTTTCCGCGCTTGACCTGCGTAAAGGAGACATTATCCTGGTCAATGAGGATGAGACAATCCCCGGTGACGGCGATATCATCGAGGGGACGGCCCTGGTCGACGAGTCGGCGATAACGGGTGAATCTGCGCCGGTGATACGCGAAGCCGGCGGTGACCGGTGTGGCGTCACCGGCGGCACAAAAATCCTTTCCGGCACGGTCAAAGTGCGCATTACGACCGATCCCGGGGATACTTTCCTGGACCACATGATCGCGATGGTTGAAAGCGCCAAGCGCCAAAAAACGCCCAATGAGATCGCGCTGGAGATCCTGCTGATCGTTTTGACGGTTCTGTTTATTACCGTGGTCGTAGTGCTTCCGGTGTTCGCGCGGTATATGGGCGTAGCTGTTTCAGTTGTCGTTCTTGTTTCGCTTCTCGTATGCCTGATGCCGACTACGATCGGCGGGTTACTGCCGGCGATCGGCATTGCCGGAATGAACCGGTTGATCCAGCACAATGTCATCGCTTTGAGCGGACGGGCGGTCGAGGCCGCTGGTGACGTGAATGTCATGCTTCTTGATAAAACCGGCACCATCACCCTGGGCAACCGGATGGCGAGCGAGTTCATACCGGCGGTTGGTTTGGAAAAAACTACCTTTATTGAATCGGCTTTGCTGTCTTCGCTGGCGGATGAGACGCCTGAGGGCAGGAGCATACTCGTACTGGCAAAAAGGGAATTACAGGTCAGCGGCCGTGATATCCGGGCTCCCCAGAACTCGCGGTTTGTGCCGTTCACGCCTCAATCCCGGATGAGTGGTGTCGACATCGGCAAACGTGAGATCAGGAAAGGTTCAGCCGACGCCATCGAAGCGTTTGTACAATTGCATGGCGGTTCGGTGCCGGACGTGATACAACAACTCACCGATGATATCGGAACCGATGGCGATACGCCGCTCGTGGTCGCTGAAAACGGCCGCGTGCTGGGTATAATACGACTGAAGGATGTGGTCAAAGAAGGGATTGCCCAGAGGATCCAGCATTTGCGGAAAATGGGTATCACCTCGATCATGATCACCGGCGACAACCTGTATACGGCATTATCGATTGGCGCAGAATCTGGAATGGATGATGTCATTTCCGAAGCGAAGCCGGAGACGAAACTCAAGGCGATCCGTCAATACCAGGAGGAAGGCTACCTTGTCGCCATGATCGGAGATGGCACCAATGATGCGCCGGCGCTGGCACAGGCCGACGTGGGCGTAGCCATGAATGCCGGCACGCAAGCCGCCCGCGAAGCCGCGAACATGGTCGACCTCGACTCCTCGCCGACAAAACTACTGGATATCGTTGAGATCGGGAAAGAGATCCTGATAACGCGGGGCGCATTGACCACCTTCAGCATCGCCAATGACGTGGCCAAGTATTTCGCGATCATTCCGGCCTTATTCGCCGCCGCGTATCCGGTACTGGGCGTGCTGAACATCATGCAGCTGGCAACCCCCAGAAGCGCCGTTCTGTCGGCGGTCATTTTTAATGCCCTGATCATTCCGATGCTGATCCCTCTGGCATTGCGCGGCGTAAAATACCGCGTCAAGTCGATATCTGAACTGCTGACGCGGAATATTTTGATCTATGGCCTGGGCGGGCTGGTCCTGCCGTTTATCGGTATCAAGATCATTGACCTGATGCTGACTTTCCTGCATCTGGTATAAAGACGGCAAAAATGAAAACACTAAAAGCGGCACTAATTTTGTTCGCGTTAATGTCCGCGGTTCTCGGATTGGTGTATCCTCTGATGATCACGGGTATTGCGCAGGCGGTTTTTCACTTCCGGGCTAATGGCAGCTTGATAATCAAAAAAGGTAGAATCATCGGCTCGGAACTGATCGGTCAGAAATTCTTAAGCCAGCGGTATTTCCGGGGACGTCCATCGGCTTGCGATTACGATGGCGGTTCAAGCAGCGGGTCGAATTTAGGTCCGACTTCGGAAAAATGGCTAGAACTTGTGAACGTGAGAATCCAGGAGGATGCGCACTTCAAAATACTTTCATCACTTCGATCGATCCCGCCGGATCTGGTAACCGCTTCGGCAAGCGGCCTGGATCCGCACATCAGCATTGAAGCGGCCATGACCCAGATCCCCCGGATAGCACAGGCGCGGAGTCTTGATGAGACCTTGATCCGGTCGTTAGTTATAGAAAATGCAGAAAAACCTTTTTTCGGACCGCATTGCGTTAATGTGCTCAAATTGAATTTAGCATTGGATGATTATGAAATGACAAATAAAAGGAAGCAGCCATGAACGATGAACATCAACGCCCAGATCCGGATGAACTGCTGAAGCGCATCAAACAGGAAGATGCGCAGCATGATAGAAAACGCGGTTACTTGAAAGTTTTTTTTGGGTACGCGGCCGGTGTCGGAAAAACATACCGCATGCTGCACGAAGCGCGGCACCTGATATCGGCTGGTCACAATGTACGTATCGCGGTAGTAGAAACCCATGACCGGGATGAAATCAACGCTTTGTTATCCGGCATCCCGGTGATATATAAAAAGCAGATCCCGTACGGGAAGATCATGCTTGAGGAACTGGATCTGGACGAAGTACTGCGGCAGAAGCCTGAATATGTAATGGTCGATGAACTTGCTCACACCAACGCGCCCGGATCAAGGCACGATAAACGCTATGAAGATGTTGAAGAATTGCTCAGCGCCGGCATAAACGTTTATACATGCCTAAATGTCCAGCACCTGGAGAGCATAAACGATCTGGTGTACCACATCACTGGCATACGCGTGCAGGAGACGATTCCAAACCGGATCCTGGAAATGGCGGATAAGATCGAGCTTGTCGACCTGCCAACCGAAGAACTGCTGCAGCGTTTACAGGAAGGCAAGGTCTACATTCCCGAAAAAGCCAAGGTGGCGATGCGCAGGTTCTTTAAACAGTCAAATTTGCTGGCATTAAGGGAAATCGCGCTGCGTTACACGGCGCACCGGATCGACAGCGACATGATGGACTACAAGCACGAACAGGGCATCAAAACGGCTATCCCGACCGGTTCCCGGCTGCTGGTCGGCGTGAGCCCCAGTTATTCATCGGCCGATGTCATCCGTACGACCCAGCGGCTGGCCGATGAGTTGCAATGCGAGTGGTTCGCGGTCTATGTCGAATCACCGCGCTTGCCACCATTGAAATCCAGCGACCAGTTACAGCTAGATAAAAATCTGAATTTGGCGCAGACGTTGGGTGCGGGAATCACCAGATTGAGCGGTAATGATGCGGCAAATGAAATCATCGCGTTCGCGCATGCCAAAAATGTATCGCTGATCGTGGTCGGTTTTTCGAAACGCTCAAGATTCGAGGCATTGATAAAGGGATCGATCGTCAGCGATGTTGTGGAAAAAAGCGACCCGATTCAGGTCCTGGTCGTTCCCGGTTCACACCAACGTCAGGATTCACAATCGCATCAGGCGAAGAAAAATGAGCGCTTCAATTTCGCAATCATATTGATTAGCGTTGCAAGCATAACCATTACGACCGGGATCGGATTGTTGCTGCGCCATGTTTTGAATACGCATGACATTGTGCTACTATATATCATTCCTATCGTTCTGACCGGTATTACCGTGGGATTGACCGGCGGCATTCTCGCATCGGTCTTTGCGGTAGCCTGTTTCAATTTCTTTTTTGTTCCTCCTTATCATACGTTCGCCATTAGCGATATCCGGTTTTTACTGACCTTTACTATTCTGCTGTTTGCCGGCGTGGTGGCGAGTATCCTGGCAGATATCGTCAAACGCCAGGGCGAAAATGCCAAACGCCGGGAGAAATTTATCCAGATGCTGTATGAATTCAGCAGGAAATTACTTTATACCGGGAATCTTCCGGCATTGCGCCAGAGCATCGTCCGGAATGTATCGGAGCTTTTCGAAACCGAAACCGTACTGTTCTTGCCGGGCGATAACAAAATAGCCATAAGCTGCAAATCAGATCCCAAATGCGCTTTTGGGGAGCGTGAGACAGGGATTGCCCAGTGGTCGTTTCAAAACAAAAAACGGGCTGGTTTTGGCACGGGCACCCTGGTGTCATCTCTCTGGCAGTTCAACCCTTTGACCTATCAGAACAAGGTGCTGGGCATACTGGCGATCAAACCCCATAATCCCCAATCCATGCTGACGTTTGAAAAACAGCAGCTGCTCGAGTCATTTCTAAACATCGTTGCTTTAAGCCTTAAGGATTTTGACTGAGTCTTAACTTCTTGACGGCGTGTAAAAATGCAAACAAAAAGGGGGCGCATGCCCCCTTTTTGTTCTGGTTGAAACGCTGGTTATTTTAGCCAGATGATCTTGGACGTAGTGACGCTTTGGTCGGTTTGAACCGCCACAAAATAGATACCCTGCGCAAAGGGCTTCATGTCGATGGAGATCTCACTGCTGCCCCGGCACATGCCATGATCTGACTCGGCGATCACCTGTCCGGTAGAGTTGTAAATTTTTATCAACACGGGCGTTTCATGCTGGAAATCGTAGCAGACCGCGCAGTTCTTATTGCGCGTAATCGCCGGAATGATCCTGATATGCGATGATGGCGCATTTGCTGCTTTGTGTTCTTCAGCGCCGATCGCACCCCAGTAACGGTTGTATGCCGTATCCGCGTTCGCCTGCAGGTCCGAAAGATTATCGCCTGCGAGCACGGCAAATGCTGCTATATAGGTCTGACCAGGCGTTAATGTGAATGGACCGCTTGAATTGCACGCCGTCCAGTCGTAGATCGTGTCGGTTGACGGCTGCTGGATAGTTCCGTTCATGAATTTGATAATCATGCTGTCGGGCAATCCATTTAGCGGGTAGACGTAGACCAAATGGCTAACCATCGACAGGTTGGCAGCGGGGACTGTCCGGGGAGGGTCCAGTATAGCCACACCGACATAAGGCGTGTTTTGAAAGAGCCAGGTTAACTTCCGAACGGGATCAGATGAACCCTGATCACTTGTTGCAACACCGACGTCCCAGTCCATGAACAGAGCCGCGTAGAGATTAGTAATGGTCGCGCTGCCGCCATTGCGCAGCAAGTAGCGGACCGTCACGAAGTCGTTGGCTGTTGGATCATTATATGCCCAAGAAGATTGCTCGCACGCTAGCCCTATGAAGAACGGATGACCAGAGTCGTCAAACTGACCGGTCGCGTATTCATCATAACTGCCCGGGCCCGGCTCGCTCATTCTCATTGAACCATCGGGTACACTGGAAGTATGCCAGTCGTCGTCACAGGTCCCGCCCTTGAAATATCGGTCAATGCAGTATGTCGCCGCGTTGCCGACTGCGAACGTGCCATAGAACAAATGACTTGCGCTGGCAACCGGGTAGCAAAATCCATCGCCGGCAATGGGTGCGTAAGCCGACATGTAACCCAGCGTGCCGTAGCGAGTCATCGAGAGTTTAACATTACCGCAGTCATGCGTGATATAGTCGTTACCCGGGCCACCCGCGATAAGGCTGAAGTAAAGTGTATCCTGGTATCGCAGCGCGGACGTGATGATCATCGAAAAATCAATGACCGCGCCGAGGGGAGTTGAAGAACCAAGCGTTACGCCGAACGGATTGCTCAGGTTTTCAACCGTACCGCCGGCCGGGATGTTGCCCCAGGAACCGGCATTATCGTTGACCGTGACATAAGGTGATGAAGAAGCGAGCGTGCCAGCGGTATTGTTCGCTTGTGCTGTGCCGTAATTCTTCAGCAGCACGGTCAGGTTTGCATTTTCGCCCGGATCGAGGTACCCGTTATTATTTCCGGCCTGATCGTGGACCGTCTCGCTGAGGTTGTACAGGTAGATTCCGCTGACCGTGAAGTCAAGGATGATGTCGTCGGCGAAGACCTTCGCCGATTCGGTCGCCCCTCAGCAGTGGTAGGTAGTGTCAAAAAGCGAGACTTCGATCTGCTGTACGTCCGAGGGGTTGATACCCGGAAGATTGCCAAGTTCGGTATTGATATTGAAGGCGTAGGCATGCCACAATGAATCGGCTGCCGGAATGATATGCATGGTTGAGGTGTTCACCCATGGATTTTCAGTCGAGCGCGCACAGATCCTGGTAGAACCGATCCGGCTGCCGAATCTGTTTAGATACGTGAGCACCACAGCGGCACCGGTCCACGCGCTCGCGTGGTTATCGTAAGCGTAAAGCTTGGCATTGACCGAGAAATTGACATTAGTGGACGGCAGTTCGACGACTTGCAGCAATGTAGCATAACCCGCGGCCGTGCCGACCTCGACACATGCTTCATAGTTGGGATCCGCATCAAAAGTGGTCGCCTGAGTGAAAGTCGCCGTGAGATTACTGGCGGTATCGATCCATCCGGTAGTAAAAGGCAATTCAAAGTCGCCGTTTACTGTGAGGTTGGACGCGCTGACAAAACATGCAGCTACGAGCAGGGCTGCCATGGATTTTACCATACATCCTCCTTTTGGTCGTTTAACGTGAAATTATCCATTACCAATATCTTAAAAACCTTAAATAACAAATATACTTAAGTATAATACAAATTCATTGGTTGTCAAGTATTAAATTGATCTTCCCGGTGAGGGCGCCGAAGGTCAGAGATACAAGAACTATAAAAACGGTAATCTATTTCCTGACACCAGGCGAAATATTAACGGTATTTTTAAAAATCAAAGACTTAACCGGTATTATTTAGTCGCTTTCGCCCGCTCCTCCTGTGACATTTTCGCCAGGAGCTCAACCTCTTTTACATCAAGCTTCAATCCCTGTGCAATCCTGGTTCCGTATTCAGGATCAACCTTGTAGAAAAGCGCTGTTTGGCGGATCTGAATACGTTTTTGCGCCTTACCTAAATGGTCAACGATATTCCCGATCAAGTGCTCCCGGTCCTCATCGGTCATGACTTTACGATAGAGGTCACCGGCTTGCACAAAATCGTCGTTGGGATGGACATAAGGTTGCCGGGCGCCTTTGCCGGAAAATTCAAGTGACGGTTCTGCCATCTCCGGCTGTGGTTGGGGACCTTCAAAGCTGTTTGGGTAGTAATTCGGACCACCGCCGCCGTTTTCATCCACCCGCATAGCGCCGTCACGCTGATAGTTATTGGCCATGACTCCTTTTGGCGAGTTGACCGGTATCAAGTGGTAGTTTGGACCCAGACGGTAACGATGGGCGTCATGATAGAAAATGATCCGACCCTGCAGCATCTTATCGGGAGAAGGACCGATCCCCGGGACAAAGTTGCCAGGGCAAAAAGCCGATTGTTCCACCTCGGCAAAGTAATTTTGCGGGTTCCGGTTGAGTACCATGCGGCCCACCGGAATGACCGGGAAATCGCCGTGGGGCAGAACCTTGGTCACGTCGAAGGGATTGAACTTGTAGTCTTTGGTTTGTTCGGATTTCATGATCTGGATCTGCACGTCCCAGGCCGGATATTCACCACGTTTGATCGCCTGAAATAAATCGTCGGTCGCGATATCGGGGTTCTCGCCGGCAAGGCGTGACGCCTCTTGCCGGTTGTAATTTTGGATGCCCTGCGCAGTCTTAAAATGAATTTTCACCCAGAAATATTCACCTTTCGCGTTCCACCACTTAAAGGTGTGACCGCCAAAACCATGCATGTGGCGGTAACTCTTAGGCGTACCGCGGTCTGAGAAGAGGATCGTAACCTGATGTATTGATTCCGGGGTAAGAGAGAGAAAATCCCAGAACATATCCGGGTCTTTGGCATTCGTAGCGGGATTGCGTTTCTGGGTATGAATGAAATCGGGGAATTTGATGACATCGCGGATAAAGAAAACTGGTGTGTTATTGCCTACTATATCGTAATTTCCTTCTTCCGTGTATAATTTTACGGCAAACCCGCGGGGATCGCGCGCTGTATCCGCCGAGCCTTTTTCTCCGCCGACCGTGGAAAACCTGGCAAAAACTTCGGTACGCTTGCCGATTTCGGACAGGAATTTTGCCCGGGTGTATTTCGTAACGTCATGCATGACCTCGAAATATCCGCCCGCGCCCGCGCCCTTAGCGTGCACAACGCGCTCGGGGATCCGTTCGCGGTTGAAGTGGGCGAGTTTTTCGGCAAGGTGGATGTCTTCAAGTATGGTGGGTCCTGGGATACCGACGGTTATGCTGTCCTGGTCATTATCGACCGGTCTCCCAAAATTAGTAGTCAGTTTTTTTTGTTCTTTTGCCATGGTATACCTCCTTATATTTTATTTATTTGGCAAACAGAAGAGACAAGAAATAAACAATTGTTCGGGCGTATCATGGACAGGCTTTCGCCTTATTGCGGCACCTATCACATAATCCTTCCAAGTACACCTTTTTTCTTGAAACGAAACATTTTTCTGCGATTTCCTCAGGAACTTTGATATTATCGTAGGCTGTATTATAAAAATCGATTATTCTACTGCATTTAAGGCAGCGGAAATGATGATGCGGTTTAGTATCGGGATCAAAACGTTTGGGATCCCCGGATGCTTCTACAATGCGCGCAAGGCCAATTTTTGTGAATGTGATAAGAGTACTGTTTACGGTCCCCAGAGAAACGCTCGGGAACTTGTTTTTGATTTGCCTGTAAATTTCAGTCGCCGAAGGGTGTTTGTCGGATGCTGACAGCTTTTTGTAAATAGCGATACGCTGCGGCGTGATCCTCAAACCATGCCCATGACAGCATTTTTTAAACGCCTGGAGCTTTTCTTTTATATCGATATCCATTTCAGCGTCAGCGATCTCCTTATTAATACCTGCTATTATATAGTAATTACTTCAATTTGTCAAGGGGTGAAATGCATGACAGGTGTATTTTTCTTAAAAGGTTGACTTTATTTAAAAAGCTCATATAATACGATAACAAAAAATGTTTAGAAATGCCAAAAAACGTTTCCGCTCTGTAATACTGGAAAGGGCAAAGATAACAAAACATGGATGAAGGCATACAAGAATTTGGGCGCCTATCATTGCGCGATTTATTGCAACAACTAAAAACGGCGCCGGAAGGTCTCACTAGTGAGGAAGCCCAAAAACGCTACGCCGGTAATCGGGCAAATTTACTAAAAACAAAAAAGCGGCCGGACGACCTCACCATTTTTCTCTCCCAGTTTAAAAGTCCGATCATCCTTATCCTCCTCTTTGCCGTATTGTTGTCATACTTTCTGCATGAGCACATCGATGCCCTGATCATTTTGATAATAGTCATGGTAAGCGGGTTCCTGGGATTCTGGCAAGAGCGGGGAGCGTCCCGGGCAGTAGAAAAATTGCTGTCGGTAGTTCAAATAAAACCTGAGGTGCTGCGCGACAGTCAGGTAAAAGAAATCCCGATCGACGAGGTTGTCCCGGGCGATATTATCTTGCTTAAAGCCGGTGATGTGATCCCCGCAGATTGCCGGCTCCTGGAATCGAAAGACCTGTTCATTAATGAAGCAACTTTGACCGGCGAAACCTATCCGGTTGAAAAGGAAGCTAAGGAGCTGACCTCGGAAACATTGCCCGGGCCGCAAGTAAACACGCTTCTTATGGGTACCAATGTCGTCAGCGGAACAGCCCGGGCCGTCGTTGTTTATACTGGCAAAGAAACCGAATTCGGCAAAATTTCCGCGCGGCTGCGGCTGCGGCCGCCCGAGACCGAATTTGAACGCGGGGTAAGGCGATTCGGCTATTTATTGATGGAGATAACGCTTTTATTAGTGATCGCAATCTTCGCCATCAATGTATTTTTGGCCCGGCCCGTCCTTGATTCTTTTCTCTTCTCTCTGGCCTTGGCTATTGGCTTGACGCCGCAGCTTTTACCGGCCATTATCAGCGTGAACCTTGCCCATGGGGCTAAAGCTATGGCTAAGAAAAAAGTAATTATCAAGCGTCTCGCCTCGATTGAAAACTTCGGGAGCATGGACGTGCTCTGTTCCGACAAAACCGGCACGCTCACTGAAGGCGTTGTGGAGTTAAACGCCGGTCTTAATGTAATTGGCCAGGATAGTGAGAAAGCACTTTTTTATGCTTTTCTCAACGCTTCTTTTGAAACCGGTTTAGCCAATCCTATTGATGTAGCAATACGTAAGGCAAGAGAGTTCGACATCTCGGACTGCAGAAAACTGGACGAGGTGCCTTACGATTTCGTTCGCAAAAGACTCAGCATTCTATTGTCAAAAGATAAAACTCACCTGATGATCACCAAAGGCGCGCTTGCGAATGTCCTGGCTATTTGTTCCTCGGCCGAGGTCCCGGCAGAGGGAATTGTAGATATGACAAGGGTGCAGGACCAGATCCAAAAACTATTCGAAACCTATAGTAATCGCGGTAATCGCGTATTGGGCATTGCTTATCGTCTTATGGGCGAACAAACGATCATTACCAAAGAAAGCGAAACCGACATGATCTTCCTTGGTTTGATCGTGTTCTTTGATCCGCCCAAACCTCAAATCGCTGAGACCATCGGGCAATTGGAAAAGTTGGGTATTACGCTTAAAATAATCACCGGCGATAACCGGCTTGTTGCCTTCAATATGGCTCAAAAAATAGGCTTGGGAGACGCTGAAATCCTCACCGGCTCAGACCTTCATCAAATGACCGACGAGGCACTTACTCTGGTTGTGTCAGATACCCGGGTTTTTGCCGAAATTGAACCAAATCAAAAAGAACGGATCATTCTGGCACTCAAGAAGTCAAGCCATGTAGTCGGATTTATCGGCGACGGTCTTAATGACGTCTCAGCGCTCCATACGGCTGATGTTGGCATTTCAGTTGACAGCGGTGTGGATGCCGCCAAGGATGCGGCTGATATTGTCCTGTTAGAAAAAGATTTGGGGGTCCTCAGCCAGGGTGTTCAGGAAGGGAGAAGCACTTTTGCCAATACGCTCAAGTATGTCTTCATGGCAACGAGCGCTAATTTCGGCAATATGTTCAGCCTGGCGGGCGCATCTGTCTTTCTGCGTTTCCTGCCCCTGCTGCCTAAACAGATTTTGCTCCTTAATTTATTGACCGATTTCCCGGAGATGACTATCGCGACCGATCGCGTCGACAGGCAAATGGTCGATGAACCCAGACGCTGGAACATCAGCTTCATCCGCAAGTTCATGATCGTTTTTGGACTTTTGAGTTCCGTATTTGATTATTTGACCTTTGGAGTTCTATTATTCATGCTGCAGGCATCACCGGCCCAGTTCCGAACCGGCTGGTTTTTGGAGTCAATCGTATCAGCCGCGGTGATCGTGCTGGTTATCCGGACCCGCAAGCCTTTTTTCAAAAGTATTCCCGGTTCATATCTAATATTTGCAACCTTCATGGTCATTGGGATTGCTTTTCTTATCGCGTTCACACCGATTGGGAAATTGTTCGGTTTTGGTCCGCTGCCCAGTTCTTTTCTTATATTATTGGGGATCGTAATGGTTCTCTATATCATTATCGCGGAGATAATAAAAAAAATATTTTACAAAGCGGTTAAATTTTAAGGTAACGAAAATCTATTACAGTGATCCATGGGTATTACGATTGACTTTATTCCGCAATCCAATATACTAAATGGAGAGAACGTGAAATGTTTATATCGCTAAAAAAAGACGATGTGGTTCCGTCGGAACCGATGGCAGAACTGGCAAGGAAACAGTAATAACCAATGCTGGTCGACGTCGCGATCCCGAAGACGAAATTCGATTTTCTGACCTACGAGACCGATGAGAAAATAGCAGTCGGCGACCTGGTTCTCGTGCCGCTCAGGCAGAAGGACCGCCACGGCATCGTAGTCAGGACCAATGTCAGCCGGAGCGTGCGGGGTATTAGAAGCATCAAAAGCGTAGTTCACTCCGCATTCTTGTCCGGTTCGTTGATAAAGTTGTACCAGTGGATCGCCGAATACTATATGGGAACGCTGGGCGAGGTCATGACCCTCGCTATGCCGGCCGGTGTGCTTGACATGGATGCCGCGGATGAACACACAATTACTCAGCAACCTCCACCGACTGTCGACCGGCATAAAACGCTCAAACTTACCGACCAGCAGAAACAGGCGCTGGACGAGATCACCGGCGCGTTGAGAAATGATAGATACTGCACATTCCTTCTCTGGGGTGTCACGAGCAGCGGCAAAACAGAGGTCTATATCCGAGCTGTGCAGGAGGTGCTGGAGCATGGAGGCCGTGCGCTGGTCCTGGTCCCGGAAATATCGATGACCCCGCTCCTGCTTAACCGCTTCGCCGAAAGATTTGGCACCCAGGCGGCCACGATCCATTCCTCGCTGACCGCGAACGCCAGGAGAACGCTATGGAATATGATAAAGAACGGCGTCTATAGAGTGGTGATCGGTCCCCGTTCGTCGATCTTCCTGCCCATCCCAGATCTCAAGATCATTATCGTCGATGAGGAACATGACCAGTCCTACAAGGAACACCAGCGGACCGTGCGGTATAACGCGCGGGATACGGCGGTGATGAAAGGCAGCATCGAAGGGATCAGCGTCGTGCTTGGGAGCGCGACGCCGCAGATCGAGACGTTTCACAACGCAGCGGTCGGGAAGTACCGGTTATTGAAGCTGGAAAACCGGATCGACAACCGACCCATGCCAGTGATCGAGATCATTGATGTCCGCAACGAGCATCACAAATATATTTCCAGCCGCCTGGAGCAGAAGCTGGCAGAGACCATCTCGAGCCGCGAACAGGTTATCCTCTTTTTGAACCGCCGGGGATATGCGCCCAATCTTATATGCCCGAACTGCGGTTTTATCGCGCAATGCCCGCTCTGCAAGCTGCCCATGGTCAGTCACCGAAGCGCCAGACCAGGCAAGCCGTCATATCTATCCTGCCACACCTGCGACCACCGCAGCCGCCTGGTGTCGGTTTGTCCCCGGTGTGGGAAGAAAACACTGCTTTATAAAGGGGCCGGGACCCAGCGTATAGAGGAACTGGTGCGGCGGTTGATCAACCGTATGCCCAGGCAGCCTGATGACGAGCCCTATTCTGCCGTCCGCATGGACCGTGATTCGGTCCGCAAGAGGGGAGAAGCGGACCGGATCCTGCACACATTGGAGACCGGCGAAGCGCAGATCCTGATCGGCACGCAGCTCGTGACCAAAGGGCTCGATTTTCCTGAAGTGACGCTCGTGGGCGTGATCAACGCCGATACGGTTCTCAACTTACCTGACTTCAGGAGCGGGGAACGGACATTCCAGCTACTGACACAGGTTGCGGGCCGGGCCGGGAGGGGAGAAAAGCCCGGCACTGTACTCGTCCAGACCTTTCATCCGGAACAGTACTCGATCATTTTCGGGCAGCTGCAAAATTACCCTAACTTTTTCGCCCAGGAAATGCAGTTAAGAAAGGAACTTGAGTTTCCGCCTTATACCAAACTTGTTTTGTTAAGACTGAAAGGGAAAAAGGAGGAACGCGTTTGGCATGAAGCACGACGTTTGTATGAACGGATCCAGAATGTACAGGGTTTGAAGATCTACGGTCCAAACAATTCGTATTATTACCGCATACGAGATGATTTCAGGGTATTTATTCTGCTTAAGGCTTTTTCAAAGTTTAACAGGAAAAGGATTGAATTTTTGAGAGAAATTGACCTGCGGGATGTGATTCTTGAGATCGATGTCGATCCTCTGGATATTTGCTAAGTGCGACCGGATCAGAATATCGATTTGATCAGGATCTGCAGGTCTGTAATAACTGATCGGTTCCTGAGATAATAAAGATCATAATAATCTTTTTCCTGCTGCGTTAATTGTTTCTTCTTTTGTTTAGCCCGCAGTTGATTCAAACCAGTTATCCCTGATTTGTAAACAGGCCGGCGCGTCGTGGTGTGCGGATTAATATACTCTGCACCGACCAGGCTGATCGTTCCTTTGAAAATATGCCAGAATAGGGGTACGTTCTTAAGGAAGGGGATTCCTCTTTTATACTGCATGATCTCTTTGATCTGTCCCTTTTCCGTGATGATCCGGTCGCTTATGAGTCTGGCTCCGATGAGCCAGTTGATCAGAACTAAAGGCGCGGTCACGGTCGAGACCAGGAAAGAGACGAATATATCAATGAACCGTTTGACCATCGAATCGACGGGATCGTAGACATTAAGAAAATCAAGCAGTGGCATCGAATCGAACTCATCAACCACGGATTTGGCGATGATGAATTCGAGTTTATGGGGTACGATCCGGAAAACAACACCGCTGCCCTGGGCGTTTGCTATCGTTTCCAGGATCTGCACGTTGGTCAGCCGGTCGCTGGAAAATATGATGTCATCGATCTTTTCGACCCTGATAAGGTCCTTTATGTTCTCGGTCGTTGCAAGGACCTCGGTACCGTCGATCTCCTTACCGATGTTGTTCTCGTCAAAATCAACGAAGCCGCAGATCTCGAACGGCAGATCAGGTCGCGTCCTGAGTTTTTTCAAGATGCGCTCGCCTTCCTTGCCGACGCCGACGATAATGACACGTCGTAACTTGGAAAGGGAGTGTTTCATGGCCTGAGGGATCAGCACGCGGTAGAGCAGGCGCCATGTGCTGAGCACGGCGGTTATCAAGAGGAATGAAATGATTACAACGACCCTCGAATATGCGAACTGGTTGAAAAAATAGGTGAACGTCGCGTTTAGCAGAAGTCCAAATAAGGTGCCGTTGAGCACCGGTTTTATATGATACTTGCCCCGCGCATGGTAGGCACCGGCCAGATACATGCTGACAAGCCAGATGACGGTGTAGATCGGATATATGACGCCAAACCGTTCCAGAGAATAATGCGGCAGCCAGATCTTGATGCTCAGGTAAATGCAGGCAACGACCAATACGGCATCGATCAGTGACGGCAGTAGACTTTTGAACATTAGATAGAGATAGGCCACCGCAGCCCGTATGTAGATGCCTGCGATCAGGAGTAGTTTCAACACGATCGAATAGTGGTTCTTGAAATGTTTATTGATGAACAAAAGCATGGCGGTGTAGAAGTTGGAAATGAAGGGGAATTCGCCCTTTTTGGTGCTTTCGCCTTTGTAATGGATCGCTTTCGTGGTCGGAACGTAAAAAACCTTCATTCCCGCTTTCTTTATCCGGTAGCACAGGTCGATGTCCTCGCCATACATGAAGTAGTCCTCGTCGAAATAACCGATGCGTGAGATGATATCCTTGCGGACCATCATCAGCGAACCCGACAGGACATCAACTTCGTGCTGCAAGTCGGGATCCAGGTACGTCAGGTTGTACTTGCCGAACACCGGGCTTTTAGGAAAGATCTTACTTAGACCTACGATCCTGGTGAAGGCGATCCACGGGGTCGGGATGCTGCGGCGGCAGGCGATCTGAAAAGTACCATCCGGATTTATCAGCTTGCAGCCGACAGCACCGGTTTGTGGGTGCTCATCCAGGAACTTCTTCAACGTGATCAGAGTGTCTTCCTGGATAAGCGTGTCGGGGTTCAGCATCAGAATATAAGCGGCGTTCGCCTGCCGCAGCGCCTGGTTATTGGCTTTTGAAAAGCCCAGATTTTTATGGTTCTCTATGAGTTTAACGTAGGGAAATTTCTTTTTCAGCAATCCCTGGCTGCCGTCGACCGAAGCGTTATCGACGACGAAGATCTCGACCTGCAGACCGTGCCGGGCTTTCTCGATCGCCATCAGGCACTGTTCCAGGAAGTGCTTGACATTGTAGTTAACAATGATGATCGATAGGTCCGGCTGCACGGACTATTGTCTCCTTTTTTTCACTTTCGTTTCGTCAGCTGCTGCCGCAGGAATCGCAGCATGAGTTCGAGTCTTTTTTCGCGTCGCCTCGGCGTGCCATGCCGGGAAAGCTCATGGCTTTCCTCGGGGAACCGCGCCATGACCACGCTCTTTTTAAGGATCTTCAGGGCCGTGAACAGTTCTTCGGCCTGCCCGATCGGACAGCGGTGGTCCTGCTCGCTGTGCATGATGAGCAGGGGCGTATTTATCCTGGGAGCGTATTTCAGCGGCGACATGTCCCAGTAGAACCGGAAATTTTTCTTCTTCCAAAGGTCGCCGACAAATTCTTTGTGAAGATCGAAACCAAAATCAGTGTTGAAAAAAGATAACATGTTGACAACGCTGCGCATGGAAATGGCAGCCTTAAAGATGTCGGTGTGACCGATGATCCAGTTAGTCATGAAACCGCCGTAACTGCCGCCCATCACGGCCATTTTTTTAAAATCGATGAATTTGTATTTTCTTAAAGCGGCGATGGCTTTCATGTGATCGATATAATCAGGTTTCCCCCAGCGCAGGTGCAGCTCCCGGGCGAACCGCTCGCCATATCCGGTGCTGCCGTGCGGGTTTGAATAAAAAACCGCGTAGCCCTGTCCGGCCAGCACCTGGAATTCGTGAAAGAACGACTGGCCATAGGCAACGTGCGGTCCCCCGTGGATCTCAAGGCAGAGCGGGTACTTTTTACCATGATCAGTACGCGTTGGTTTCATGAGCCATCCCTGGACTTGATGGTTTTTGTAACCTTTGTACGTGAACTGGACCGGTACCGAGAAATTACGGCGCTTGGCATACTCAAGGTTGATGTCGGTCATTTTCATGAGCACGCCGCTTCGCCACAGGTAAAGGTTTCCGGGGTCCCGGTAATTACTGATCGCGAGGGCGCATGAATTTTCACCGTCGTGGTCGTACGCGTAGATCCGGTTGCCCGGATCAATGTATTTTTCGACCGTGCGCTTCCTGATATCTACGCGACAGAGCAAGGTGCGGCCTGTTTGGGTCGCCGGGAATACGAGGGACCTGCCGTTATTGATAAAACGCAGACGAAATCGTGCAAAATGCCCGCAATCATCGATAATATCATCGCCGATCGCGTCTTTAAAAGATGGAGTGATTTTGACCGATTTTCCAGCCCGCAAGGGTGCGTACCAGATGGACCATTGTCTCCAGCCAACGTGTTCTTCAGGATATCCGCGGGCGATAAACGCGATATGGGTCCCGCTCGGGCTGAATTCCGGCGCGCCTTTGGGTCCGGTCAGCGTATTAATACGGCGTTCGTTCTTTCCATCCTGGTCGATGACGTAGATATCCAGGTATAGGAATTTTTCTTCGTAATCCGGGTTCCGGTTAGTAACAAAAGCGATCGCGGATCCGTCTGGTGAAATACCGGGCTCCCTGTCGCCGTTCGGTCCATAGGTCAGCTGTGTCATCACACCATTTTTGACTTTGACCTTCCAGATATGCGTTCTGTCCGCCGGCAGTATTCCGACATTATCTTCTTTATAGAAAGCTTTTGTAATATAGTAGAACAAAGGCGGTTTGCCTTTCTCCGTGATCCGATCCTTGTCTTCATCTTTCCTGGTGAATTCGCAAATGATGTTTTTACCGTCGGGCATCCAGTGATAAGTGCCAAAATAGCCATTGGCATCGGTGATCTGATAGGCTTCACCGCCATTGACGGGTATCGCCCACAGGTTTGTCTTTTCTTTCTCGGTGGCAAGAAAAGCCAACAATGAGCCATCCGGCGACCATTGCGGGCTGCCGACAGTTTTGTCGCCTCGTATAAAGTGGCGCACCTTGCCGCGGCTATCAATCACGTAGAGATTGGAAAAGTATTTATTCTTCTTCTTGTCCATCCACTCGACGGTATAAGCGATACGGTCCGCGTCCGGTGACAGCGCGATCTCCCGGAGGTAACGGATTCGGTACAGGTCATCGATGAGTACGTTTTTTTTGGTCATCTGCTTTCCTGTCTTATTGCAGTATTATGGCAATGTCGCATCACAATTTTCGCCAGCGCTGAACGGTTCCGACGAATTCTTTTTCCTTGGCAAACCAGCGCACTTCGAGTTCGGAATCGTTGATCAGGACAAAATAAACATCCTTATAACCGACCGACACGATCGCTCCGGTTGAATCAATCTCCTTAATCAGGTCCTGGCCGCTCCATTTGCTTGCGCCCATCAGTTCGATGTCGCGCCATTTGATGTCGTTTTCTTCAAATTCAAGCCGCTCCAGAACGCCCGAGACCTTGACAAGCTTGCCGAAAAATTTGCCACCGGAACCTTCAACCTCAACGATCGAACCCGCCGCGTCATCGCCATACCGTTCCCATTGCCCAACGAGGGGATTGCGCTGGCAGGCCGCCGCGATAAGCGCGAGCGTCCCCAGAATAAGGATTTTTTTCACGTAAGCCTCCTTGGCCGATACTTGATCCATGCTTGCCGCATGAACCTAATATTATTATAGTACACGCCGTTGCGCGTAATGTCAATCAGTGTTTCCATGCTACCAGTTCGTCAGGATGGCAGTTACCAGCCGGTCCGCGGTCTTGCGCATTGCATCCCGGATGCCTTCATCTTCATTGTTCTCGCAGATCGTCCATTCAGAAACTTCCCCTTCCCAGAAGACGTCGTTAGTGATCTGATCAATGCAGCGAACCGAGAATCTCACCGTAATCTTATACTGAGAAACACTGGTCGAACCCGTGTAAATATATGGTTCTTTGTCATAGCCGGTCACGGATCCCTCAATGACCAGATCCGCCTGTTTTTCATCGACTATGCGCAATCCGGAACCGCTGCGGAAGGCATCGTTGACAGCCAGCGTTGCCAGCTCATCCAGACCGGCTTTGATCGTCTGGTTATCAAAGAGCTTGATGTTCACTTTTTTCATATAGCCAGGCAGGAGCGAACGGGTAGTGTAGCCGCAGCAACTGCTGAGGAGACAATAGACGGTGGAAAGTAAACAGTAGACAGCTATGTGGCCAATGAATTTTTGTATCCTTTGACGGTTCCTGCAAATAACATGATCCTGCGTTTCCTGCGGTCTTTTTATCATTTAATCAGTTCCAATCTTTTTTTAGCCTCACCACCCCAAACGTCGGCAACCCCGCGTTTCTTGATGAGATCCCGGTAAAGTGCCCGTGCCTGCTCCACTTCGCCCAGGAATTCCAGGGCGAGGCCGGATTTGAACTCGGCAGTCGGCATCCACATCTCATCCCGGGCAAAATCGGCCACGATCGCCTGGTAATGGTACAGGGCACGGATAAAATCACCCCGGCCCAGGTACGCTTCGGCCAGCCAGTAATGGTGTTCAGGACTGGGTTTGACAGCGATCGCGCGCTTTAGATACTCGATGGCGCGCGGGGCATCAGCCCGGCGGAGATAGGCGTAACCGATCTCGAACAGCGTTTCATCGCCGGCATCATCCGGCAGCATGGCAAGCAGGTTCGTGCCCGACCGGATGACCTTGTTCCAGTCCTCGGATTTCTTGTACGCGATCAACTCGTTTTGCAGCGCGTTCTGCTTAAGCGTCGTGTCAGCGCCGGCGATATGATAGTAAAACCCGGCCGAATCAAAGTCACCGTTAACGTACTTAATAGTGGCGATTTTGAACGCGGCGGCAGCGTATTTATCGCTATTCCTGTATTGGGTAAAAATAAGATGGAAAAGCGACTCCGCGGCAGTATAGTTTTGTTTCATGAACAGTGACAATGCATAATTATAGGACATTTTATCTGTGAGATAACCAGGCGCGCATTGCATTATGCTATCGTAGTAGCTGATAGCCAGGTCGTATTTCTTGCCTTCGACAAGGTATTCTCCATAAGCGTTTACATAATCTTTCGTGAATTCCATGCTGTACTCTCTTACGAAGCTTCCAAACAACGAATCGGCTTTTGCTTTATTGCCGGTGCGTACCTGGCTGTAGAGATAGATTTCAAACAACTTATCGTCGGCGGTTGTGAAATATGATGGATCGTAACCAGCTATTGTCTGGTACCGCTGATACTTGTAGGCGCTTTTTAAATAGTTATTGAACGCTTTGCGTTTGAGCAGGGTGTCACCGGCGAGTTCCATGACCTTCGCGTACAGGTCCAGGGGGTTTTGATCGAGTTGTTCCTTGCTTCGGGCCGCAATATAAAGCAGGTTTGGGTCCCTGGATTGCATGATGAGCACATTGCAGAGTGCCTGTTCATAACGTTGGTAGTAAAAGTCGGCATACGTTTTTACGCGTCGAAGATATGGTTTAACGTTGACGTATTTGCCGTATTTTAGCAAAACATTGTACGCGTCCTGGTACAAATCTTGTTCAAGTAGCGCCTCGGCATAAAGCGAATCCAGCGAAAAAACATCGCGGTATTTTTTACGCAGCATCTGAATATTCTGCAAGAAATTGGTGGTGTCGGCAAACAACCCTTCGCGATCAATATCTTCGGGGAGTCCGACAGCGACCGTATCGAGACGGTAGTATTGCAAAAGCATATTTGTCTCTTCAGGATCCGAAGGCGTAATCTCGGTTTCCAGGACGCCCGTTTGCAGGGCTTTGAGCAGTTTTGCCTTCCGGGAAAAGTCAGCGCTCATGGACAACTCGGCGATCTGGCTTTTGAACAAGTCTGCGTCAAACAACCGACTTACTTTTGCCGCCCGGTAGAGGAGGGGTAAGGGCAGGGGTATTTTCATGCTCTCCATGGTGATCTTTCTATAGAGATCGTATGCTTTAAGGGTGTCGCCGAATCCGAGAAAAAAATCGGTCAAGTATAATTCACCTTTTATCCCTTTGATATGTCCATATAGCTCCGCTTTTTCGGTCGGGTCCACGATCGCTTGTGCGCGGAGGAACTTGAAGGTATCCTGGCGCGGGCAATAAGGCCAAATCTTGTCGCTGTAAAGCGGTTGTTCGACGAGATGAAGGCAGATCTCCCAAAGCAGGGTGGAATCCGGTTTAAGGTAGTCGTACCGCTTGAGGCAGTCAAACGCCAATAAATATGCCTTTTGATCGATCAACTCCGAAAGCATGAGGTTGAAGACCTCCTGCCGGCGTTCACCGTAAAATTGACGTTGAAGGTACTGGAACCCCTGCGCGAGCATCTCAGTGGTGTTGCCGTCAGCCTGGCTGATGCGGATCAAGTAGTACCGCGCGTTGGGCACAAGGATATCTTCGGGACGTTCGCGTATGAATTCTTCAAAGAATGACCGGGCAATGGCGTAATTGTTTTGTTCGAAATTATGCCGCGCGGTAAAATAGTCGGCAGCTCCGTCTTGCGCGAACGCGATCGAACACAGGATTAAAAACGGCGCCATTGTCGTCATGATGACAAGCTTTGGATCAGGATCTTTTCCATCTTGTTCGCAGCGATATCCCATGAGAACCGGGCCGACCATGTCTTCGCCGCCGATGAAAAATCCTGCCACTTTTTATGATCGGTTAAAAGATCTTTGATCCTGGCGCTCATGGATTCGATGTCGCCGTAAGGATATAGATATCCGGTTCTGCCGTCGGCCACCACCTCGTTGAGGCCCGGAGAATCGGCGCAAACCACCGGGGTCCCGCAGGCCTGGGCTTCGATGGCGGTGAGCCCCCAGCCTTCCTTTATGGATGGCTGCACCACGATCATGGCGCTGGAATATATCCGGAACTTTTCACGCTCGCTCACGAAACCAGTGAATTCGATCCCGGTTCCGAGTTTCCGATTCAGGGATTTCAGATCCGGCAGTGCATCACCGTCGCCGACGATCATCGCTTTCACGTCATTATTTTTTTTCAAGCGGGCGATCATGTTCACAAAGTGATCGATGGATTTATATCTTTTGACCCGGCCGACATAAACGACAAGACCGGCGATCCTTTTGATGGCCGCCTGGGACGGGATATTCGGGATCCCGCTCTGGACAACGCTAATGTCGTTCCTGACGCCCATATGATTCAGGTCAGATGCGGAGCTGTTTGAAATAGCTATGAAACAAGAATTGCGATAGAAAAAAGGGATCAGCCGTTCCGTGAAAAAAACATAGGACGCAGCCAGCGGATTGGTCTCGCGGTAAATGGTGCCGCGGAATACGTGCATGAGCAAAGCATAGACCTTCTTGCGGGTGTACAGAGGCGAAAAAAACGGGATCTTGTTGAGGTCGTCAACGATAACGTCGATCTTTTGATGGCGCAAAAGCGCCCGCAAAGCCAGGGGGGCAAAAAAATTGAAATTTCCCCGCCGGCCGACACGGAATATCTCAAATCCGTCGATCACTTCTTGTCGACTTTGCCCGCGCGCGCGGCTGCATAGCATGACGATCCGGTGACCCTTCTTCACCATTCGCGAAAAGATCTCGTACAAATACACTTCCGCCCCTCCCGTCAGCGGGTTGAGCCAGTCCTGCCAATTGATAATAAGGATGTTCATGCCGGCATGCAGTTTTGACTATCTGACCTGCGCTCTCCAGTAGTTCAGGAGGTCTTCCAGGGTTTTTTCGAACTTGATCCTGGGATGCCAGCCGGCGGTGCGGGAAAATTTCTCGCCATTGCCCGTCAAGACCGGGATATCGACTTTTCGAAGTTTCGCTGCGTCCACCTTGACCTCGAATTTCTTCTTCGAGACGCTCTGGAGGATCTGGATGGCCTGGCCCAGCGTGTGCCCTTTGCTGCAAGCAATGTTATAGATCTCCTGGACCTGGCATTTTTCGACCGATAATTTATAGGCGCTGACAATATCCCCGATGTTCATAAATTCACGCGTGATCTCGGTGTTGCCGATCTCGACCAGGGGTGGACGTTTCCCTTTTTCGATCTCCACTACCTGCCGGGCAATGGTCGGCAGGACAAAATTGTCACCCTGCCCGGGTCCCGTATGAGTGAACGGGCGCAGGATGATCCACCCGATATTCTCGACCCCGTCGTCGCGGCATATCAGTTCAGCGGCGTACTTGCTTATCGCATACGGGTTCTTCAGTACAATGGGCGCGGTTTCCGTAAGGTTCTCACCGCCGCCGTAAACCTCGCAGGTCGAGACGAAAAAGAACCGGACCGGCTTGTCCAGCTGTTTTGCACTTTCCAGCAGGTGCAAAGTACCCATGATATTGGTGCTGTAAGTGAGCGGCCGGTCATTGAACGATTTGGCTACTGAGCTGACCGCAGCAAGATGAAAAACGATATCCGGTTTGTAGGCCTTCATGACTTCCCGGGTCGACTCGGCATTGGTGATGTCGAGGGGCACATATCGGCCGCGTTTGGGGACCAGGAGCGGATGGCATACCGGAACGATCTTATACAGCGTTTCTTTCAGCGTTTTAACTAAATGGCTGCCGACAAAACCTTCGCTGCCGGTCACCAGGATCGACTTCATGATACCCGTTCGCGCCAGTAGTCGAGTAGATCCCGCAGGGTCGTGTCAAAAGGGATCTGAGGCTGCCAGCCGGTGGCGGTCTTGAACTTTTCAGCGGAACCGATCAAAAGCTCGACATCCGATGGTCTTAGCCGCTCGGGATCCTGCTCGACTTTGACCTTCGCCTTTGACAGGGCGAGGAGTTTATCAAGCACCTCTTTGATCTTGTAGCCTTTACCAGAGGCAATATTGTAGACCTCTCCAGCCTCGCCCTTTGCAAGGGACAGGAAATAAGCGCGGGCAACGTCCCGCACGTCCAGGAAATCCCTGACCGCGTCGAGATTACCGACCTTGATCACCGGTTCCCGGAGTCCTTTTTCGATCTCCACGATCTGCTTGGCAAAATTGGAAGTCACGAAGACGTCGCCGCGCCGCGGTCCCGTGTGGTTGAAGGCGCGGGTGCGCACGACATGCAGGTGGTAACTTTTGAAATACTGGTAGCCGAGAAGGTCCTGGGCGACTTTGCTTACACCGTAAGGGCTGAGCGGTCTTAATGGATTCTCTTCGGTGATGGGCACCTCCGACGGCAGAACCATGCCATATTCCTCGCTGGAACCGGCGACGTGGATCCTTGATTTTAACTTCAGGTCTTTGACCGTTTCCATGAGGTTAATCTCTCCGATCACGTTGGTGTGCATTGACTCCACGGGCGCGCGCCATGAGAACGGTACATAACTCTGTGCGGCAAGATGGAAAATATAATCAGGCTGGATCTCGGTAAGGACCGTGCGCAGCGCGAACGCATCCTTGATGTCGCATTCACACAGGGAAATCTTGTTCCGGATGGATTCAATGTTGTCAAGCCGGGAGCGCCATTTTATTGTGCCGAATACCTTGTGCTCGCCCTGCGACAGTAAATACTCCGCCAGATGACTGCCCACGAAGCCAGATATGCCTGTTATTAATATTTTCATTTCACCTCACTTTTCAAAAAAATAGGGAAGATAAGCCATCGGGTCGACCCTTGTGTTCCGGAATCGGATCTCATAGTGAAGATGGGGCGATGTTGACCTCCCCGATGAGCCGACCGTGCCGATCATTTCTCCAGGTTTGACGGTGCGTTTTTTGTCACTGACAATGGAATTGAGATGGCCGTAAAGAGTGGAATAATTCCTGCTGTGCTCGATGATGACATAGTTTCCGTACAGCGAATCCCAGCCGGTTTCGGTGACCGTACCCGCGGCCGTGGCGATCACCGGTGTGAAAAGAGGGGCGGCGATATCAAGGGCCTCATGGCCGATCTCGAAAGCTTTGGATATCTGCCCATTGGTCGGCATCAGCGCGGGGATGTTCTTGTCATCACCGGCAAGGGATTCAGACGGCACGACCGCCTCGCGCGTAACGGAGATGATCGGTTGGACCACCTCGGGCGTTTTTTCGATGCCGAGCATCGTCTTCAATTTTTTATTGTTAAGTTCGACGATCTCAAGGTTTTTCTTTATCTCGTTTATCTTTTCGAATTCCTTTTCGATCTCTGCGTTCCGTTTCCGCAGGACCTCGGCTTCCACCGCTTTGTAAGAAAGGCGTCCGTAGCTGATCGTGGCGACCACCAGGATAATGATTATTATAAAAGCCGCTGCGCCAAGGAGGTAAAGTCCCTTGCGGGGTATGAAAAAGTGACGGGACCCCTGGGAGTCCGTCGCTGTCACTACGATCGAAAGTCCTTGCTTCATGCTCTATTCAAGACCGGACTCGGCGACCGCGGTAATGAGTTTGATGGTCCAGTCCACATCTCCGAGATCGCATGTCTCGCACGTGGTGTGGACATATCTCGTGGGTATGCTGACGACACCGCTCACGACACCTTCTTTAATAAGCTGGATCACGGCCGCGTCCGTTGTCCCGCGGTTCAATACTTCGAGCTGGTAAGGGATCTTTAACCGGTCGGCGATACTGACCAGTTTGTCTTTGACAACAGGATGGGCGATGAACGAACTGTCCTTGACCTTGATAGCTGTCCCCTTGCCAAGGCCGACTTCCATTTTTTCGGCTTCCGGCGCGTCGCCCGTAAGGGTAACATCAACAGCGATCGCATACGCAGGCTCGATGGCGTAGGCGCCGGTCCGGGCGCCCCTGAGGCCGACTTCTTCCTGCACCGAGAAGACGAAATAGAGGTCGTTATCGTTTTTCTTGAGTCGCTTGAGCGTTTCAATAAGGCAGAAACATCCGACGCGGTCGTCCAGCGCTTTGCCGGTGAACCGATCGCCGATACGCGACGCAGAACGGTTAAATGCCGCGATATCGCCGATCCTGACGTTTTTCAGCGCGTCGTCCTTGTCGCGGGCGCCGATATCGATATACATGTTCTCAAGGAGCAACGGCTTGGTCTGATCCCGGCGGGGTTCCAGGCCGATCACACCTGTCAAGCCGCTTTCAAAGATCACGTGCTGATACGGGATGTGTTCCGGAAAAACACCGCCTACGCCGGTAAATCGCAAAAAGCCGTTTTTGTCGATATGCGTTACAATAACACCGATCTCGTCCATATGAGCGCAGAACATGATCTTCTTGCCACGCGCGCGGGCGGCTTTGGGTGATCTGCGGCATATGAGGTTGCCCATGGGGTCGGTTTTGATCTCCACACCCAAAGACCCAACCTCATTTTCTATGATCTGACGCACTTTGTCTTCGCGCCCTGACGGGCCGTATGCCGTGCAGAGAGTGTCCAGTAGGGTCATGTGCGCTCCTTTTTCTTGTTTTTTGTGCAAAGGGCTAACTCTTGACCGCGTATTCCTTCAGCATGTTCTCGACCGATAATGAAAGCAGCTTGATCCCGGTATCCACATCCTTTTTGGAGGCAATGGACATGGGTGAGTGGATATAACGCGCAGGCACCGCGACCACCGCACTGGGGACCCCTTCCTTGGTCAGGTGGATCGGCCCGGCGTCGGTACCGCCGATCATGGGTCGTTTTATCTGGTAGGGCAGGTTATGATCAGCGGCAGTTTTTTCAATCAGCCGTACCAGATTCCGGTCGCAGATGAGCGACGAATCGGTGATCGTCACGGCCGGTCCTTTGCCGAGCACCGGATACAACGGCACGTCCTTTTCTGACGGCCACTCGCCGGAGCTCGTCGTATCCACCGCGATCCCGAGATCCGGGGACACCCGGTACGCGGCGATCCGCGCGCCGCGCAGACCGGCTTCTTCCTGTACCGTGAAAGCGTAGTAAAGCGGCAGGTCTGTCTGCAGTATCATCTGCATCAGCATGTAGCATCCCAATCGGTTGTCAAAAGCCTTGCCGTATATGATATCGCCCTGTTCTCGGAACTCCGTATCAAATGTACCCAGCTCGCCGATCTCCACGATCTTTTGAGCGGTTTCTTTCGAATTCGCTCCGATATCGATGCTTAAAGTCTTTATTTCCTGTATTTTTTCCAAATCATCTTTTTTGCTGTGATGGATCGGCTTATTCCCGATAACGCCGGGAACTTTGTTCCTGCCGATGATCACCCTCTTACCCGGCACGACTTGCGGGCTCAGGCCGATGGTTTTGAATTTTAAAAGGCCGCTTTTTTCTATGCCCGTGATCATGAATCCTACCTCATCCATATGCGCAGCCAGCATAATGCGCGGCCGGGCAGGATCCCCTTTCCGGACGATCAGATTACCATAGTCGTCCTCGGTGATCTCCGAAACATGGCCGCTGATCGCATTTTTGATGTAATCACTGACCAGATGTTCGTCACCGCTGACGCCGGGAAGCTCGGATAGCTCCTTGAGCATGCTAATATTATATATATTAGCAAAAAAAAGTCAACATAAGGGGTGTTTCATACCTTGACCAGAGGCCTGAAAAGCGGTATATTGAATAAGACTAGAACATGGGAGGTATTATGCCAATATTGTTGCTGTGTTGTTGCCTATTCAATTATGTATACCAGGATGCAGACAGTTTGCTTGTATCTAACAACGACAGTCTGGTCATCTGCGGGGTTCACAACTACAATCTGAAAGTCCATTTAGTAAACGGCGGCCGGCTCAGAGTAAGGCCCGGCAGTGCCGTGAGCGCGGATACGCTCGGATGGTTAATGCTTCATGCAAATACTATTCATATTCATGATTCATCCATGATCTACGGGACCGGATTGGGCTTTCCTGGTGGAACTAACTCACATTCTGACGGCTGGGGACCGGGCGCCGGTCAATCAGGTACGAGCGGCGGAGGCGGAGGTGCCGGATATGGCGGAGTCGGCGGTGATGGCGGTGACACGAACCCCGGCATCGGCGGTCCATCATACGGTGACCCGATTGATACGATCATCGAGCGGGGGAGCGGCGGTGGTGCGGGCAGGCTCAGTCAGGTTGAAGGGTGGGGAGGCAACGGAGGCGCCAGGGTCTATCTGAAGGCGCGCCGGGTTATCATTGATTCATCAGGCATAATGGCAAACGGGGCGAATGGGGCGGATGCTTCAATGGAAGACGGCGGCGGCGGTTCTGGGGGAGGCATTCTGATAAGGACAGATACCCTGACTTCCCACCTGTCATCGCTTTACGCTGACGGCGGATACGGCGGCAGCGCGTCGTTCGGGGGCGGCGGCGGGGCCGGTGGTGGCCGCATCAAATTGCTATACAGCACCGTGCTTGACACCACAGACCTTGCAATGAGCGTTGATGGCGGCAGCGGCGGCACAGGCGGATACGGTGACGGCGAGAACGGCAGTTCGGGTTCGATCTATGTCGGCTCGGTCATCGCGGTCGAAGAAGTGTTGATCCCCGGTCCGCAGCGCAATGGAACCGGATCCCTGGCGACGAATCTCTGGCCAAATCCTACATCGGGTCTGATCTATCTAGAACCACGGGCAATCGGTCCCGGCACTGATCTTGTGATCTTTGACAGAACAGGCCGGATCGTTCCCATGAACAATATACAAAAGAGCTTGGCGGCAAGTCACGCCGTGCTTGACCTGTCCAAGCTAGAAAACGGCGTCTATTTTATCTGTTTAAATCAAAAGGTTTTTTATCCGGTTGTCCTGGCCAGGTGAAAAGCGTGACCGGTCAGGATCCGGATCATGTCCCAGAGTGGGACGCGGGAAGCCCGGCGCATATTGACAACTCATCAGTGATTACTATAATCTTTCTATGAAAGTGGCGCTGGCGCAACTGAACCCGGTGGTCGGCGACATCAAGGGCAACCTTGCCCGGCTTATCGAAACGATGAACAGGTACAAAAATGAAAGGTTAGATCTGGTCGTCTTCCCGGAACTGTTCCTAACGGGGTATCCGCCGCAGGACCTGCTCGAGCGCAGTTGGTTTGTAAGAACAGCGCAGGACGCGGTTGAAGAGGTCGTCAAGATATCGAATGGCTATCCGGAAACCGGCATCATTTTCGGCGCGCCGCAAATGACCGGTCAGGATACAGGACGGGGTTTGTATAATGCCGGCCTGCTTGTCTTCAGGGGTCATAAGATCGGAATGCACTGCAAGGTCCTCCTGCCCACATACGATGTTTTTGACGAAGCACGGTATTTTGATCCGGGACCGCCGGCTGATCCGATGCCATTCAAGAACGAAAAACTGGGGCTTTCAATATGCGAGGATGCGTGGAACAGCCCTGAGCTTTGGCCAAGGAGCATATATGCCCGCGATCCGGTCGCCGAGCTGGCCGGAAAGGGGGCGACCATGATGATTAACATTGCCGCGTCGCCTTTCTGCATGGGAAAAGAGGAAGTCCGGTACAAACTGATACGCGGTCATTGCCAGAAGCACCAAAAGCCCTTTGTGTTCGTCAACCAGATCGGCGGCAATGATGAGCTGGTCTTCGACGGCCGGTCCATGTGTCTGGACAGCAGCGGTGGCGTGATCACGATACTGCCGTCTTTTAAGGAGTCGGTCAGTGTGATCGATACTGCGCAGGCCGGTAACCCCAGGGGGTACGAGCCATGCGACCGTATCAGTTCGGTCTATGACGCACTGGTGCTGGGTCTTTCCGATTACATGAGAAAATGCGGTTTTCAAAAGGCGGTCATCGGGCTGTCCGGCGGCATTGACTCTGTACTTGTGGCGGTCATTGCCCGTGATGCGATCGGTGCATCCAATGTCCTGGGCGTGACCATGCCGGGACCATATTCAACCAAGGGGAGCATCGAGGATTCACGGAAGACCGCGAACAACCTGGGCATAAAATATGAGATCATACCGATAATGAGCGTTTTTGATTCATACCTCAAGACACTGCGGGAGCAGTTCGCGAATACGCCCATGGGTGTCGCCGAGGAAAATGTCCAGGCGCGTATCCGGGGTAATATTCTCATGGCAATATCGAACAAGTCCGGTCATCTGGTGCTTACGACCGGGAACAAAAGCGAGATCGCGGTCGGCTATTGCACGCTTTACGGCGATATGAGCGGCGGTCTGGCGGTCATATCGGATGTTCCCAAGACCATGGTCTACAGGCTGGCTCACCACGTGAACCGTCAGTCCCAGATCATACCGCAGGAGGTCATCGATAAGCCCCCTTCGGCAGAACTCCGCCCTAACCAGAAAGACCAGGACACTCTGCCGCCCTACGAGGTCCTGGACCCGATACTGCAGCATTATGTCGAAGAGGGAAAATCAGTGGATGAGATCGTCAAACTCGGGTATGACGCCAAAACCGTCGCCTGGGTGGTCCGGGCGGTCCATAAAAGCGAGTATAAAAGACTGCAGGCGGCGCCCGGACTTAAAGTAACATCGAAGGCTTTCGGTGCCGGCCGCCGGATGCCGGTCGCGGCAATGATCACAACGTAACTCTGTTTCATAATTTTTAAAGGAATAGTGCAGCGGTTTCCCGGCACGTCTCGAAATTTGTGTTGAGAGATAAACCGATTTCAATACTTTTTCAAACTCCCTAAAAATCATTGAAAATCGCATGGATGAAATCCAGTTCAGCGTTTGCACAATTCTGTCTATTACCGTGAATTCTGTCTATGGTAATGTATTTTGGTGAAAAGATGGCACAGATTTAGCACCAGGGTGAAAAATACCTGATTTTTCTGAATTTATGGGTTTGATATAGCGAAGTAGTAAACCGCCAAGCACATAATGGAAATATTCCAACGGCCATTGAATGGTAATACGATGATTAAGGACGACATGTCATTACCATTCTGAGCCAATAATAAAATGGAATTTCCAGTCATCAGTGAATTCCTGAAAATTATATGCCCGAGCAACATCAAATTGCCATATCATCGACAGAAAATCGAATCTTAACCCTGCTCCGATACCCATTTTAAGATCCTGTAGGTGAAACCCGCCGCTGGTATTGTATACTGCAAATGAGTCTGTGTACACTCCACCAAAATCAGCAAAAAGAGCACTCCGAATATTTCTGAACTCTAGTGGTAGGGGAAAGGCAATGTTTAAACGGTCAATAAAAGGAAATCGATACTCAAAATTGGCAAACGCCAATTTCGAACCACCGAAGGCATAGTTATCAAAACCCCGAAGTGAATACGAGCCACCAATTGACCAGTGCTCAACATCCGGGCCAAAACTGGTTACACCCACTAATCTCACGGCAAAACTCGCCCGTGGTGATAATCGGAAATATCTTCTGTAATCTAATACGCAGCTTCTAATTTTAAAATCACTCCATATAGTAGCGTAACCTTCAAGTCTCACCCGGTGCCCGTCACTCGGACCAGTTTGACCCCACTTCGCGTTATCCCAAACAAATGCTATGCTTGGATAAAAGAAGTTGTAATTATTTTCAATACAGACATCAGAAGAGTACCATGGGAAATAGTTTACCCACCGAGATTCATAGATCTTGAAAGCGTAGAGTCCTAATTCAGCTCTAAAGAATCGGTCAAATGGGTATTGCATGATCCCACCACATCCTACGTATTTCCAAACAAATAAATCATAGCCCTCACTGAAATAATTAAGATATTGAAACAACCCAAATCCAAAGTCCATTTTCTTTTTAAGATACCAGTAATTTAGGTGCATGTCAGAATTCAGCAGGTCTCCATAGAGATCAAACGCTATTTCGACGTGATGATTGCCCAGGATATCGCTTAAGCCAATTTCGCAAAGTCCTGAGACCCCTATTGATGAGTAATAAGAGGCGCCCAGTGAAAAATAATCAACGGTAAATTTTGGTGTATAATTTTTGACCATTTCATTATCCAATGCGGTTTTATCATAAGCAAATTCCCCTATCATGTCTTTCGGCGTTTCCCTTTCATCCATTTTTGTCAACGGTTCTTTGACCACACAGATGTCATAACCAAAATCGTTAAAGTAGGAAAAGGCGATTTTGGTGCCATCTGCTGAAATTGTCGGGTAGTAGATACCGGTAAGGATATCGGTTTTTTTAATGATCTTAAGACTGTCGTTTGAAAACCAGTAAAGATTATACGCACTATCATAATCAGCAACGAAAAATATACCACCCTCCGGATTAAAGAAGGGTGATGCCACGTAACTTGTTCTTGGAGTTAAACGTGAAATAATGCCATTAGCGCAAGTAAAGACAGCATAGTTGCCATAGTCATACTCTTCGGTGGAATCAGGACGATCAGAAACGAATGCCATCTTCTCGTCGGAAGAAAAACTCGGATATTTATCAGTGTAGACATCATCGGTTGTTTTCTTGACTGCACCGGATTTTATATCCAGAAGGTAAATATCTGAGTAGCCATCTTTCAATCCCGAGAAAACAATTTGCTCGCCGTCAGGGGAAAACTTCGGCAAATAGATTCCATCCAGGTTAAACTCCCATTTTTTTTGAAGGCTGCCATTTTGAGCGTTGAAAACATATAGAACATCCTTACCCTTTGATTTCGCCGAAAAGGTCAAATATTCATCGTCCGGAGACCAGGAAAGACCTCCTTGATAAAGATGCAGACCTTCATACCCAGAGGAATATTCAGCCCTTACCAGGTTTTTAAGCACCTTGCCATCAATACTCGATACAATTATAACTTCAGCAACCCCTGACCGGTCACTGATGAATGCAATCTTGTCGCCTTTGGAAGAAATCGCGGTCGACGTATTGTAAAGGGAATTAGTCTTCTTGTGGTCGTATACTATCCGCGCTAAGTTGTCAAAATTATCCTGCAGCTTTATCTTGGGGAAATATTTCATTTCATAATATCTGATCCACTGTTTGTTAAAATCATCGGCCGTTACGCCAAAAAGTTTAATGAAAACCGCGTCAAGATTCTCTTTTGTCTTGATAGCGTGCAGGAACTCGCCAACCTTTTCCGGACCGTACCTGTCATTAATGTATGCATAAAATGCCTGGCCCTCTTTGTATATAATATACCCATTATAGTCGCTTAACGCAGGAAGGGGTATCACCTCGTGGTTCATTATCAAATCGCGCATGAATATATCGGCTTCCATGTCCCACCCTACTGATGAAAATTCGGCATATCCTTCCATTGCCCACAGTGGAATCGAGTAGAAAAGATCGCCGGAGAGAATCGCCCCTAATTTCGACGGGAAGAAAATTTTAAACTGAAAAACATGGCTGAGTTCATGGACCAGAACATGCCGGAAGTCTTCGTAATCACCGGTAAATGGAATGACCATTCGGTTTTTCAGCGTTTCTGTAAAACCCCCGGTGGATTCTTCAATCAGTTCTAAGGTTACGTTTGTCTGGGAAAAATCGTTGGGACAATTATACAGAATTACGGGTATCCTGAATCCGACTTCAATACCGAGGTTCTCGGCAAGCATCGCATATCCGCCCTCGAGAACTTCTTCGGCAAATGCTGCGAGATCACTGCCACTTTGCGAGAAATATATGTCGAAATGCTCAGTGCTGAGGATCTGGTAGCTAAGATCCTTATACTGGACTTTGTTCTGTCCGAAGGTCTGAGCAAGTATAACAATACAGTATATGATATTTGGCATGTCAGACTCCTGGGCTATGCTATAGGGAGTACGCCACACGAAACCCATATATCGAGCGCTGGAAGTGCGGTACCGACCAGATCCGGAACGCCGAACGGCAGTTCCAGGACACCGCCTGCCACGACCCGCCCCGGAGAACATGGTAACCGCCGGTCAAGGGTCCGGTCGGATTACAATATTGACTGGATGAATAATAGCAGGAATCATACCGGTCTGCGCACCACTCCCAGGCATTGCCTGCCATATCATAACAACCGTAGGGAGAAACCCCGTCAATAAAATGACCAACCGGTATTGTGCTGTGACCGCCACCCATATCCATATAGCCGGGTTTTGATCTCAGCAGGCCGATGTCTGTTCCAAGCGCAGCGCATTTTGATGGAGACCATTCATTACCCCAGGGGTATTCACGTTCATTAGTACCTCTTGCTGCCTTCTCCCATTCTGCCTCGGTTGGCAACTGTAATCCTGCCCAGTCACAATAGGCTTTGGCGTCATTCCAGGAGATCATGACCACCGGATGTCTCTCCCGGCTTTTTGAATAGTAATAACGCCAATTTACATTGGTTTTAGATTCCCATTTGTAGCCGTTGTAAACAAATCCATATTCATTTTTTTCAGCATCGGTTTTATAGCCGGTTTCTATGATAAATTTCTCAAATTGCTCGTTTGTCACCTCGTATTTTGCGATGTAATATTCATCAAGATTCACCTTATGCTGCGGATGTTCGTCTTCTTCTCCATTACCTGGGCATGAACCCATCCAAAATTCACCAGCCGGTATTTTCACAAAGATCGTACTATCCTTCTCATATCGATATTCTTCATATCCTTTGGTGTTTTTTCTAAAGAAATTAAAGGAAGTAATAGAAAAACTTATATTTTCGACTTTTTCATCAATTGTTAATGAAGCTCTGGCGGGAAACAACACGAGAGTGCTGAGTAGTATAGTTATCATGCGAGCTCGCGATGACATGTAGGAATTATTCAGCAGTCGATGGCCGTGAAGCCAATTTTAAAACCGTCCAGACATTAAGGCGCTCGGGTTTAGCTCCACTAGGTGGTCCGCCACCAGGCACCCCGCCACCAGGCATACGACCCATGCCTCCTGGTGGCGGACCCGAACCTCCTTCAGCCGGCATTCCTTCCGGCTTTTCTCCTTCTGATTCTGTCCTTTTCTTTATTTTACTAATGTCAAACTCGGGCGTTTCGAACCCAATGCCAATTGCCTTAATTGTATCAGTGTCACTGGGATTAATCCCCACCGCAATTGAGTGACATTCGTCTTGAGTCAGCGGAATTCTCAATTCATAAATAAGATTGCCCTTCGACATCCCTACTGTGATATTCAGTCCTTGCGCCTCGGCGGTTCCGGTTGACATCCTGCGGATTTCCTCTTTACCTGGACCCAAAATTTCCAGTTTATTCATTGTCTCTCGCAGCATTTCTTCAAATTTTTTCGGATCGCCTTCCCTGCCTCCGGTCATAAGAGGCATATCCGAATCTTGTTTTCCAAGAGGAAAATGGATTCCGAATGTCTTGCCCTTACTACCGCGTGGATCAAACCATAATGTAAGGCCCATGCCCATCACCTGAGCTTGCACGCTGCGATCCCTTGAAGCGAGACGTACATATAGATATTCTTCATCATTAATCATCGTCACCGCAATTTTGGCTTTTGGAACATACATCGTGGCGATTCCCCAGTCCGAATCGATTTCACCAATGGCAATATCACAATCCCGCCATCGGCTGCTGAGTTCGATCGGCTGGGCGCATCCAGTCGCCAATAAGATTGAAAAAACTGCAGCCGATCGTATAACATGATAGATTCTTGCTGTCGCATGCGCTGATAATGGATAGCCATCAGCACCGGAGTGATAGTATCTATTTTGACTGTGCTTCATAATTTGAATTCTCCTTTATCTTATTTCGCCTTTACCCGGCCTCATTGCCCCGGGTGCCATCTTGGGAGACATCGGTCCTCTCTCGAAAAATGTAAATAGCCGTTTTCGTTGTTCCGGAGTAAGCACCTCGCTTATTTTCTTGAGGTGCGTCAGCATCTGTTTTTCCATTTCGATCTGCGCCGTGGTCAGCTTTTGAAACAGGGAATCGGCCTTAGTGGAATCGGTTTCAGATTCCATCCATAGGGTGACCAGTTCTTTCCTGGTTTTCAACATTTCCTGCATCGACAAAGACATTATCGGCTGCATCTCTTCCTGTATGATATTTAGTTTCTCAATTTGTTCATCAGTGAGGTTGAGTTCGTATCGCAAGGGGCTATGCCGCCAGTCTGGCATCGGACCCATCATATCCGGACCCGGACCGTGGCCTCTTCGAAAATTGTGTTCCTGCCATAGATTATAACCAAATGTAAAAATGACTCCCAGGTTTATGGCGACCGAAACAAGGAGTATGATAATTAAAAGTTTCTTGCTCATTGTTCCTCCCCGCTCACCAAATCAATGTAGGTTCTAGTCAAAGAACCTTCGGTGAGTCTGTCGAATGAAGAAATGCCCATGAGATTAGTCAATTCAGCTTGGGCTTTTGATGCATTTGTGATCTTTGTCTGACATATTGCTTTTCCCAAACTATGACCTAATACAAAAGAGAAAATAACCAGGACAGCAGCGGTAACCGGGATGACGGCATGCTTTATTGTCTCCCAAAGTGACCAGTAGACATGACGTCTTGGTTTTTCTTCAGCAATCCTCTGATTTAATCGGGCCATGAAATATGGGGAGACCTGTGCCTTTTCGATAAGACTGAGAGTGTCCGCAACTTGCGTTAGTTCAACCAGTTCCTGCTGGCACCGGTCACAAAACTCCAGATGTATCGAAATCTGCAGTTTTTCTTCTTCAGATACTTCACCATCCATGAACGCAGAAAGTCTTTTTCTTATCTTTGCGCATTTCATTTTCTTCTCCTACTTATTTTGACTGTGATATTTTCCAAAAACTTGCGATTCACCATACACCTGAATTCTAGCACAATAATGCATCCTTGCAGATGCGGGGTTTGATCTTACCATTTTCCTTAAGCGGAAGTAATTTCTTTTTTAAATTACCTTTAGCTCGAAAAATCAGGGATTCCACGGATGATAGGGATGTGCCCATGATTTGGGCTATTTCCTTGTATGGTTTTTCCTCAAACTTGGATAAAACAAGCGCCATTCTCTGTCTCTCTGGTAATTCATCAATTGCCTTTCTCACGATTTTTCGCTTGCTTTCAAGTTCAGCATTACGTTCATATTTGAGCGATTCCGGAGTTATTTCTTTTTGTATTATGTTATCAAGTGATTCAACTGGACGTTTGTTTTTGTGCCGGTGGTCCAGGCATTGATTTACTGCAATTCGGAAGAGCCAGGTCGAAAACTTAGATTTTCCCTTGAAACCCTTGGCATGGTGCCATACTTTCATAAAGACTTCCTGGGCAACCTCTTCTGCATCATCATAATTCCCCACGTACCGGTAGACTATATTAAAAACCGGCTGCTGGTATTTCTTTACCAATCGCTCAAAAGCATTTTCATCCCCTTGCATTACTTCTTTGACCGTTTGTGCATCTGTATCTTCATTGCGGTGAGTGTCGTTATTGTTATTCATACCTGAGGGCATCGATGGGATTGAGATTTGAAGCCTTTCGTGCAGGGTAGAAACCGAAGAATATACCGATTGCCGCGGCGAATGTAACCGCCATAAAAATGGTCAGGGGATAAATGACCGTGCTCATTTTGACAAATGTGTTTAGGATAAAGGTCAGACCAAAAGCGGCGAGCACCCCGATTAACCCTCCACTCAAACTGAGCACAACTGCCTCAACAAGAAATTGAGTCAAAATATCAAAACTGCGGGCGCCAACCGATAATCGTATGCCGATTTCTCGCGTGCGCTCCGTTACCGAGACCAACATGATATTCATTATTCCGATACCACCAACCAGCAACGATACCGCGGCAATTGCCCCTAACAGCAAGGTCAATGTCTTAAATATCGAGGATGCCATGGCCATTATTTCTGTCTGATTATTAATTGAAAAGTCATCATCTTCTCCTGGTCTTATTCGATGAGCCTGGCGAAGCAGTTGGCTGACCTCTTCTTCAGCCGCATCCATAAGTTTCGATGAAACCGCACTGACAAAGATCATGTTGATATAAGTCCCGCCTTTGAGCCGGTATAAAGCGGTTGTGGAAGGTACCAGTATCACATCATCCGCATCCATACCAAATGAGCTCTGTCCTTTCTGTTTTAACACCCCCATGACTGTAAACGGCGTGTTCTGAATGCGGATCTTTTCGCCGATCGGATCCTGTCCCGGAAAAAGTTCATCGGCGACCGTTTTTCCCAGGATGGCGACCTTTTTTCTTGCTTGAACATCTTTATCATTAAAGAATTCGCCACTCTCCAGATCCCAATCTTTGATCTCAAGATAGTCAGCGGAAACGCCATTGACTGAACTATTCCAGTTATTACCGCCGCCAATCACCTGAGCACTAATGTTAATCATTGGGGATACAGCTTTGACATATTGTGATCCTTTGGCAATCTTGTCAGCGTCGTCCAGCGTCAAGCGGTTTTGACTCCCGACTCCTCGACTAATGCCACCGGCCCGGCTTGTTCCGGGTCTGACCATGAGCAGGTTGGTACCGAGCGACGCGATTTCGTTGATTATTCTGCGCTGGGATCCCTGGCCTATTGCAACCATGACAATCACGGAACAGACACCAATGACAATGCCTAAGGATGTAAGCAGGCTTCTCATCCGGTTTCTCATTATGCTTCTTAAGGCGATCAGTTGCATATTTTTCCAGTTCATAGTCCTATGCTATCCCCGCGCGTATTTTCTCTTTTTCCTGCTGCAGATTTTGCAGGTTCGACAAAGCATTGCGTTGTTCCTGCACAACGGCATCTTGGAGCACAATGCCATCGCGTAAGGTAATGATTCTTTTTGCGTAAAGAGCGATATCCGGCTCATGCGTTATAACAACGATGGTGATTTTTTGTTCATTGAGTTCCTGAAATACCGACATCACATCGATTGATGTCAGGGAATCAAGATTTCCAGTGGGCTCATCGGCGAGTACAATTGACGGTTGATTCACAAGTGCCCGGGCGATTGCCACACGCTGTTGTTCACCACCGGAAAGCTGGTTAGATTTGTGGCCAATACGGTCCCCTAACCCGACCCGATCTAAAGCTTCGATAGCTCTCTTTCTTGGGTCTTTGACCCTACCCGTCCGGTCATAAAATAAGGGCAGTTCAACATTTTCCAGGGCCGATGTCCTGGGCAGCAGGTTAAAACCTTGAAAAACAAATCCAATTTTCTTGTTTCGTATGTCCGCATATTCATTGCGGGACAGGACGTTGGTGTTCATGCCTTCAAAGTAATAATTGCCCGAAGTCGGTTGGTCAAGACAGCCAATAATGTTCATCAATGTAGATTTGCCCGAACCCGAAGCGCCCATGATAGCAACAAACTCACTGCTCTTTATCGTTAAATTAACACCTTGCAGAGCCCTCACCATAATGCTACCCAGGTCGTAAGACTTGACTATTTTTTCCATCCTGATCACGGCAGTATCCATTGATACTCCTTTAAAAAATGGGCGGCGGTCCCGGCGCACGATTCTTTTGCTGCTGATTATTTGTTGTAGTACCCTTAGGTTTTCCTTGCTGCGCAATACCACTGATAAATTCCATGCTTTCCGTAATACCTCGCCCCTCAACGATTTCGGTATTCTTGCCATCGGTGGCACCCGTACGGACGGGCATCATGTTCAATGTATTCTTATGGTCAAAATACCATAACATTGCAGCATCCTCGGGCAGCTCTTCTTGAGATTGTGCGTCCATCCCAGGAAATCCGCCCTGCGGTAACCTGTTTTTCATCTCCTGCTTTATCGAATCGGGCGGTGGGCCAATTTTTTCCCGCATGTTCTTTCGAAAGTCAGCGAGCATTTTTTGAGTCGGTTGGAACTGAAGTGCCGCATTCGAAATGAGGAGCACGTGCTGTCTCTGCTCAACGATAAAATCCACCGTGGCCGTCATCCCCGGGAGCATCAATTCCTTATCATTTGCGGCATCCACCACAACGGTATAGTTGACCACATTTTGGATCGTCTCCGGTTGGAGTCTGATTTGCCTGACCGTGCCGTTAAATGTCTCATCCGGATACGCATCTACGGTAAATCGCACTGCTTGTCCTTTTTTGATTTGACCAATGTCACTTTCATCCACATAGGCATGTATTTCCATTTGAGAGAGGTCTTTGGTAATGACAAAGAGCGTGGGGGTTGAAAAACTTGCGGCCATAGTCTGACCCGGTTCAATATTCCGATTAATGATGGTTCCATCGATGGGTGAGCGAATGACCGCATATTTGAAATTTACGCGGGCGCGCTCATAATTTGCCTGGGCAGATAACAATGCCGCATGGGCAACTTCATAATCGGTTTTTGCCGTTTTGAAGTCAATCTCTGATATTAAATTGCTTTGGTAAAGTTCTTGCGCATCTTCATATTTTGTCAATGAAAGATCATGCTGAGCTTGTACTTTGAGGAGATTGGCTTCAGCATCACGGACCGAAGCGGCCAATGTCGTAGTATCCAGCACCGCCAAAACTTGCCCTTTACGGATTTTATCATTAAAATCCACATAAATTTTGTCGATCGTGCCCGAAACCTGGGTGCCAACCTCGACCGTGCCTTTTGCACTGAGTGTGCCGGTACTGGATATTGTATTTTCGATATCGCCCCGTTCGACCGGTGCGAAGGTGTATTGTAAAAAACTGTTTGAACGCCTCTTTATCGTCACGTAGAAAGCGATACTGATCACTAGTATGACGATGCCAATGATAATCCATGTTCTTCTTTTTATCTTCTTCATGTGTATCATCTTTTCTCCTTATCTAATTTTGACCCCGCAACGATATTCAGCGACCTCTTGTGCAATGACAACATTATAATATTCTGCTTTTAATTTTTCAGCCACTTCCAGAGCGGATTGAATTTCACAACAACATTCTAACTTAATCGGTGATTCTGAGAATCCTTGTTTAGAATAAATAATGTAGACAAACATTTTTAGTCCTTGTTTAACACTTTCTCGCCCAAGAGATATGATAGAGTAGCCCTTTGTACATGGAAATCACTTATCGCCGAGGCGAGTGCAACCGCGGTTGCATTTAGATTGTCCTCAGTCGTCAACAGCTCGAGAAATGAAACAAGACCAAGGGCATATTGCTGTCTGGCGATGGTTGCTGCTTCGGTAGCCGCGTCTAGGCCTTTGGACGCGTATTGCAGTCGATCATGAGCTTCGAGCAAGCCATAATAAGCGGTATGCAAAGATTTCTCACTTTCTAATATAATCCGCTTTTTTGAAAATTTTTGAAGCTGGAGCTCTTTCCGTGCATTGAGATTGTTAAAAATAAGTGACTTTATTTCGAGAATCGGGAAGGAGACACTGATCCCATAGTTTTTAATGGCATCGCCTCTCCACTGCTGGAAATCAAATACCAGTTCATCACTAGTATATGTGTAGCCATAAAATAGCGATACTTTCGGCACGAAGGCCAGATAAGATGATATTAAATCCAATTGTGCCACATGTTCTAACTCCTGAGCAATATGAATGCTGTTATTTACCTCCACAAGCACTGCCGCAAGCGAATCAATCGAAGGTAATTCAAAAGTAAGCGGCGGTGATAGAGTATCAATAGGATAGATGTAGTTGTCCGTGGCAAGAAGCGTTTTCAGTTCTTCCTGGGCAGTGATCTGAAGGGTTTTCGCCTTAGCCTGGTCCTGTAAAGCACTCAGGTAAGATACTTCTGCCTGCAGCGCGTCAAATTTCGATGCCGCACCGATTCTATATTTTGTCTCGATTAGTTGCTTGTTTTCGTCGACCCTTTTAATCGCGGTCTCTGATGATTTCAATAATCCATTAGTATAGATAAGGTTGTAATAGGCTTTCTCCACATCCAGAACCAGTCCTGAAATATCCGCTGCGTGTTGAATATTAGTACTCTTCAACTGGTGATGACTAACAAGGATCGAACTAATGATATCAAGGTCAAAAACCGGCTGCGTAAGTGTCAGCTTACCTGAATATAAGTTGGTCTCGGAACCATCGCTTTTAGAACTTGTGTAATCGGCGGTTGCGGATAGTGTCGGCAGAAGATTTGAAAACGCCTGATAGAATTGGATCCGTGATTTATCTAGAGCAATTTTCGATTCATAGTAAATCGGACTCTGAGATAAGGCAATATCAACGACCTGCGCTAAAGATAAAGAGTCGATTGCTAAAAATGACAGTAAAAATATCATCATTATTTCATAATAATTTCTGCTAATCTAATATCTATTAGACTGATATTATTGTTAAAAACTTGCTGTAATTTGTTTCATATCATTTAGTTAGACGCTAGAACTACCGAATAGGTTTTAACGCAGGTGTTGGGCAATATTGTTCTGTTTCAGCGACCATTGGACAAAATACATTTATTAGTTGGAGACTTGAGAGGTTGAACCGGCCATAAACCCGGGTATAATATTATACCCTTTGAGGAGGTTTTATGGACGAAGTTACCAACACCGCGGTTGAAGAACAAACACCGCCGGGCAGCACGGCCAAATTAATCCGCCGGGTCCGGAAGGCGACCGAGCGCAGGTTCACCGCCGAGGAGAAGATCCGGATCGTGCTCGAAGGTTTCCGCAAAGAACTGCCGATCGAGGACCTGCCAGCCAAGAAGGAATGGCAGCATAAGACCCAAGCAGTGGATGAAATCTGGCAGTGCGATGCGACCCATTACTTCGTGGTCAACTGGGGTTTTTACAAGCAGATCACGGTGCTGGATGACCACTCCCGCAATCCCCTGGCCTGGGATCTGCTACCGGACGAGACCGCGTTCAGCATCAGCACGGTCTTCGAGAAGGCTCTGGAAAACGCCTGGATCCTGGGGCATCTCCTGGACGGTCGCAAGCCCCAGCTCTTATCGGACAACGGCCCCGGCTTCACGTCGTTTGTTCTGGCCGAGTACCTGGACGCTCATGGCGTATCCCATATCTTCGGCGCGCCCTATCATCCCCAGACCCAGGGCAAGATCGAGCGCTTCCACCGGTCGATCAAGGCGCATGTCTGCCTGATCGTGTACTGCTCGCCGGAGGAACTGAAGCAGGGGATCGATGCGGCGATCACAAACTACGCGCAGACGCCGCATACCGCGTTAAAGAACGTAAGTCCTTTGGATGTTTATCTGGGGCGGAAGGAGGAGATCCTTAAGTTACGGTCGGAAAAGAAGGCCTTGACAATCGAGCGGCGTCGGTTATATAATAAGGCGCTGAGAGAAAAAGAATATGGTCGGTAAACTTGAAAAGTCTCCAATAATGTGCGGGCAAAATGTCCGATTTACGCAGAAACATAACACCTCTACTAAATTACCCCTTGACTTTTCCAATGGTCGCTGATGTTCAACACTTAGGTATGCAGTTAACAGTGAGTATTAATAGAACAAACGCCAGGTTCTGGATACGCACACATCGTTATATCCAAAATCTGCTCAGCGTCAACTGCCGGAGGGGTGCCAGCGGGTTGACGCCGAATTGGACTAAACCCATATTGAAAAACCGTGTCAAAATGAATATAATCAAATTATATTATACGGTCGCGTGAATTGAATAATCGCCTGGGAAAACGCCATTTTATTTTGTTTTCTCATATCACTGTAATCAAGCGTTTTCATTACTGTCATCGACCTGCAAGGTAGAAAGGAGCTGATTGTCATGGAAGAAATCAAGGACGAGATCAAAAAGATCCATGAAGAGATCGAGAAAGAAAGCATCATTGTCCAGACTCTGACTGCGGAAATAAGCAAGGCAATCGTCGGCCAGAATTACCTGATCAACCGGTTGCTCATCGGTCTGCTCGCCAACGGTCACATCCTCATCGAAGGGGTTCCCGGGCTCGCCAAGACTTACGCCGTTCGCACGCTGGCCGCGGCGATCAAAGCCGGGTTCCAGCGCATTCAGTTCACGCCGGACCTGCTGCCCGCCGATATCGTCGGCACCATGATCTATAACCAGCGAACGGGCGAGTTCACGACCAGCAAGGGACCGATTTTCTCGAACCTGATCCTGGCCGATGAGATAAACCGGACGCCGCCCAAGGTTCAGAGCGCGCTGCTGGAGGCGATGCAGGAACGCCAGGTCACGATCGGCGAGGAAACGTACCGGTTGGACGACCCGTTCCTGGTCCTGGCCACGCAGAATCCTATCGAGCAGGAGGGCACCTATCCCCTGCCTGAAGCGCAGATCGACCGATTCCTGCTGAAGGTCAACATTACCTACCCCACCAAAGATGAAGAGAAGGTGATCGTCGACCGGATCGCGGTCCAGGGCGAGCCAAAGATCGAAGCGGTCATAAGCCCAAAAGCGATAATCAACGCGCGCGAACTCTGCAAAAAGATCTACATCGACCAGAAAATAAAGGATTACATCGTGGAACTTGTATTCGCGACCCGGGAGCCAGAGAAATACGGGCTCAAGGAAATATCCGGGCTGATCCGGTACGGCGCATCGCCGCGCGCGTCCATATATCTTACGACCACGGCGCGGGCGATGGCTTTTCTTAAACGCCGGGGCTTCGTAATCCCGGAAGATATCAAAGAACTGGCCCCTGATGTTCTCAGGCACCGCATTATCTTGACGTACGAAGCGGAAGCAGAAGAGATAACAACCGATGCGGTCATCCAGAAAATCCTGGCCGGCGTGGAAGTCCCATGAAACTCTTCGAATGGAACTAATGACATCGAATAACACGAATTCGATAGATTTGTTGCCATTCGTATAATTCGCCATTATGCTTTCCAAGGAATTCATCCGAAAGATCCGCGAGATCGAGATCCGCACCAAGAAGATCGTTAATACTGTCTTCGCCGGCGAGTACAAATCGACCTTCAAGGGTACGGGCATAGAATTCCTTGATGTCCGTGAATACCTGCTGGGCGATGACATCCGCTCGATCGACTGGAAGGTCACGGCACGCATGGGAAAGCCGTTCGTCAAAAAATTCGCTGAAGAGCGCGAACTGACAGTCATTCTGTGCGTTGATGCCTCGGGTTCAGCCCACTTCGGCACACGCGGTCAGTTCAAGATCGAACAGGCCGCCAAAGTGGCGGCGACGCTGGCATTTTCAGCGGTGAAAAATAATGACAAGGTCGGCCTTGTGTTCTTCACGGACCAGGTGGAGAAGTATATCCCGCCCTGCAAAGGCAGATTTCATGCTCTGCGGTTGATCCGCGATATCCTCTATTTCCAGCCTGCGCACAAGGGCACCGACCCGGGCCTGGCACTTGAATTCCTCATGCATATCCTGAAACACCGGGCGATCATTTTTTTCATCAGCGATTTTATCGGTGATGGTTTCCGGACTGAAACCATCCGCATCCCGCTGGGAGTAGCAGCACGGCGTCATGATCTCGTGGTCATCAGCATCACCGATCCCCTGGAGCATGCGATTCCCGCCATTGGCCTGGTCGACCTCGAGGACCGCGAAACCGGTCAGATATTGACCGTCGACATGTCCAACCAGAACCTGATCGACGGTTTCCGCGCGTACAACCAGTCCCGTTTTGACGCGCGCGACCAGCTGCTCCGGTCGCTGAGCATCGATACAATCGATTTAGGCACGGCCGAGGACTACACGCACAAGCTTCGCTCGTTCTTTGAGGCCCGGGCGAGGAGATATCGCTAATGACCATGCTCGTACTGTTATTGATGACGGCTAATATCTCGGCCCAGCTCTCCCCGTCTTACGCGCACAAGAAACTTACCATCGGTGATCCCTTTGAAGTAATTCTGACCCTGAAATATGATGCCGCAGAGAGCATATCCGGACCATATGCCGACTCGCTGACGCCATTCGTCATTCTTGACACCAGGAACAAGATCGTGCAGGAAAAAGGAACGGTCACCAGCACCTACCGGCTGAGGACCGCAGCTTTCAGCACCGGCGATCTAATGGTCCCGCCGATCAGGTTCCTGGTCAAACGCGACACGATCGTGGATACGCTTAGCAGCGATCCCGTAAAAGTGACGATCGCCAGCGTGCTCCCAGCCGGGATGAAAGACATCAACGATCTCAAACCCGCGGTCGAATTCCCGAATTACGCGCTGCTCGTGATCATGGCGCTGACCATCGGCATTGCCGCCCTGGGCATCATCGGGTCCAGGCTCTGGAAAAATATCAGGAGATCAAGGGTTCATGCTGAACCGCCGGTACCGCCCTGGGATGAAGCGCTCAAGGCTATCGACGCGCTGCCCTGGCAGGAATGGACGGGCAAAGGACTGGTCAAGAAATATTATTACGCGCTTACCGAGATCATCAAGCGGTACCTGGAACGGCGGTTCGAATTCAGCGCGGCCGAGCAGACGACCACCGAGATCCTGCATAATCTCAAATTGCGCGGGGTTGGATTGCGCGATAATTTCGGCGCCTTCTTCACTCGTGCCGATCTCATCAAGTACGCCAAGGTAATGCCACCGGGCGAAGAACTGGCGCGCGCGGTCATCGTGGCGCGGGACCTGGTAAACGGAACAAAGCCGCAGACTGAAAAGGCGGACGCATGAGTTTCGCGCATCCGGCATACCTGTTGCTACTCGTGCCCATAGTACTCCTGGTCATCTGGGAGCTGACAAAAAAGGAAAGCAGCATCAGCTTTTCGAACCTGGATTTTTTTAAAACCGCAGCGCGGCGCGGCCGAGTCCTCAAGCATATGCCGCTGGCGTTCTACACCGCCACCCTCGTCCTGATCGTCATTGCGCTCGCCCGGCCCCAGAAAGGCCGCATCTACGAGGAACAGGAAACTAAAGGTGTGGATATAATGCTATGCCTCGACATATCGGGCACGATGCAGGCTGAGGATTTCAGCCCGCTCAACCGTCTATATGTCGCCAAGGAACGCGCCAAGGTCTTTGTCAGCAAACGAGCTGGCGACCGTATTGGATTGGTCATCTTTGCCAGCCAGGCATTGACCCAGTGCCCCCTAACCACCGATCACAAAGTGCTCACTGATCTTATCGACCGCGTTGACCTGGGGATCATCCAGGACGGGACCGCCATCGGCATGGGCCTGGCAACAGCGGCAGCGCGGCTCAGAGATTCCAAAGCCAAGGAAAAGATCATAATTCTGCTCACCGACGGTCTGAACAACACGGGCGAGATCGCCCCGCTGACCGCGGCGCAGCTGGCGCAAGCATACGGCATCAAGATCTACTGCATCGGTGTCGGTTCAAAGGGACCGGTGCCGATACCGGTGTACGATCCGGTCTTCGGCAAGCAGTATGCGCGGGTGGAAGTTGACCTTGACATGAACATGCTCAATGAGATCTCCGCGCTCACCAGCGGCCAAGCTTTCCTGGCAACTGACAGCGATGCCCTGAAAGCAATATATGATGAGATCGACAAGCTGGAGCCGACTACCTTCAAGGTGGCGAAACATACCTTGTACCAGGAAAGGGCCGGGATTTTCATGCTCCCTGCCGTGATCCTGCTGGGAATCGCGCTGTTCTTATCTTCGGCGCTGCTGCGCAGGCTACCATGAAATACGGCGCTCCCCAATTTTTGTACCTCTTGCTGGCTGTACCCGGGATCATAGCGCTCCTCGCGATCAGCTATCACCGGAAGAAAAAACGCCTGGAGCGTTTCATCGACCGGCCGCTGATCGCCGGGCTTACCGCATCTTATAATACCTGGCTTTGGTGGTTAAAACACGCGCTCATCGTTGCCGGACTGGCATGCCTGCTGATCAGCGCGGCCCGTCCCAAGTGGGGTGAAAAGTTGCAGATCTACAAGGGCAAGGGCATTGACATCGTGGTGGCACTCGACGCTTCAAAAAGCATGCTGGCCCAGGATATCAAGCCCAGCCGGATCGAGCGTGCAAAAACCGACCTGTCTGCACTGCTTGACAACCTATCCACCAACCAGGTCGGCATCACGGCGTTCGCCGGCGACTGCTACGTGATGTGCCCGATGACCACGGACATCGAAGCGGCCAAACTTTTTCTGGATATTATCGACCCGAACACGGTGCCCCGTCCCGGCACAAACCTTGAAAAAGCCGTGGCCGTATCCGCTTCGCTGTTCGACCCCAAGGAGGACGCCCACAAAGCGCTGATCCTGATTACAGACGGCGATAATCTTGAAGGCAACCCGCTCCCGGCAGTTGATTACGCAACTAGCCAGGGTATAAGGATATTCACGATCGGCATGGGCACGCTCGAAGGCGCGCCGGTACCGGTCACTGACGCCCAGGGTAACCTTACCCAGTACAAGAAGGACAGGGAAAACAATATCGTGATCTCAAGACTTGCCGACCGGGAACTCATGATCATTGCCAAGGCCGGCAACGGCCGATATTACCGGAGCGACGGTCTCTACATAAACCGCCTTCTCAACGAACTCGAAGGGATGAGGAAAAAAGAGATCGGCGGCGGCGAATACGTCGAATATATCGAGCGCTATCAATACTTCCTGCTCGCCGCGTTTCTTTTCATCCTCGCCGGGCTCTTTATCAGCGACCGGCGCGGGCCTTGGTTACCAGACCATGCAACGGCCTTTATCAAGAATTTGATCCGGTCGGGCCTGCGGAGAAACGCACATGTCTAACTACCTGAAATCCTTTTTGAAAATTGGGGATTTTGAATTTGAAATTTATTTGGTATTGGGGATTTGGTTTTTGGCATTCCCATTGAGTCTACTCAATGGGGATGTCGGTTCCAGCATGCGCCGGGGCAACGCCCTTTACAAAAAAGGCAGTTACGAGGAAGCCTACAAGAAGTACCAGGAAGCGCTGGTTCAGGAACCTGACAACACCGATATTCACTATAACATCGGCCGCGCTCTTTACAAAATGAGTAAACTACCAGAGGCGATAAGCGAATTCCAACTGGCGCTCATGACTAAAAACAAAAGATCGCAGGCAAACACTTTTTTTAATATCGGCAACTGCCAGTTCAAACAACAGCAGCTTGACGCCGCCATAAACTCGTACACGACCGCCCTGATCCTTGATCCGCGCGATGTCAAAACGAAACAAAATCTTGAGTTCTGCCTGCAGCTGAAGGACAAGATGAAGAGCCAGCCACAGGGCGATTCGACCCAGCAGAAGCAGCCGCAACCGCAACAGAATCCGCCGGGTCAGGCGCAGCCACAGCCGGACCAGATCGGCAAGGATGAAGCGAACCGGCTAATCCAGGCAATGAAGAACCGCGAAAAAGAGAACATGAAGAACAAGAAAGAACCGATCGAGAAAGAACATGTGGAAAAAGACTGGTAAAATCCTGATGGCAAATTCCAAACCCCAAGCACTAAATCCCAAACAATATCAAATATCCAAATCACAATTTTTTAAAATCTGGACAACCGCGATTTTACTACAGGTTTTCGCGGTCGCTGCGGAGCTCAATTTCTCGGCATCGGTAGACCGCTCAACCGTGGGACTGGGAGAACAGGTCGTGCTCACCGTGACCGTATGCGGCGAGAACATTGGCAACATCCCGACGCCGGAACTGCCGTCCACGCAGGATTTTACCGTCACCAACCGTTCGTCTTCCCAATCGACCAGCATCCAGTTCATCAACGGCAAAATGACCCAGCAGGGTTCGATCAGCTTTGTCTATTATCTCAGCCCGGTCAAAGAAGGAAATTTTACGATCGGTGTCTGCAAGCTTACGTACGATGGTAAAACCTATGAAACACAGCCGGTCGCGGTCCAGGTTATCAAGGGATCTACGGGCGGTCCGCCGGCAACGGTCGCGCCGCCAGGTACGACACCGGTAGAACCGGGCACGTCGCTGGAAGGCGAACTGATGGTCATTGCCACGGTCAGCAAGAAGACCGTTTACCAAGGGGAACAGGTCACGGCAGAGTATAATCTTTATAGCCGGCGGAATATCAATGATCTTAGCCCGCCAAAAATGCCGACCCTGAATGGATTTTGGGTTGAACCGCTACTCACATCGGGAAGGATAGTCTTCAAGCCCTTAACATACAACAACAAACCCTATGATGTCGCGGTCATAGGAAAAAGCGCCTTATTCCCAATGTCTTCAGGTAAACTCATCGTCGATCCCTTAAGCATCGTCGTCGCGGTCGTTATGCCGCCACGCGATTTTTTTGACGTTTTCGGGACTATACAGAATGTCACAGTCGAATCAAAGCCGGTTACTATCACGGTCCTGCCCCTCCCCTTACAGGGCCGACCCCCGGAATTCAACGGCGGCGTTGGTTCCTTCGCGATAAGTGCATCGTTGAGCCGCGCTTCCTCTGACAATGGAGAGCCCATCGACCTTAAAGTGGTGATAAACGGAACCGGGAACATCCCGCTGATCGAAAAGCCGCACATCCCTTCGATACCTGGCATCAGGATCCTCGAGCCTGAAGTGAAGGAAAATATCCAGACCGCCAATGATATCATCAAGGGAACGAATGAATTCCGCTATCCGATCCTGCCGCAAGCCGACGGTAACTATGAGATCCCTTCGATCCGGATCGCGTATTTTGATCCTAAGAGCAGCTCTTACAAGACCGTGGAAACTGGAAAACTCGTATTCGTGGCAACGGGGACCAAACAGGCAGGGCTTACCGACAACCAGGGCGGACTAAAAGTGCTCGGCACGGATATCCGCTTCACCAAACCGGACGCGCCCTCGCTGCAAAACGAATCCTTTGACTCCGACCCGCGGCTATGGATCCTCTACGGGATCTCGGCGGCATTCATCGCGGCCGCGCTCTTTTTCCGGAACCGGCAGGACCGGCTGGCCGGTGACCGCGCTTATGCCCGGCGGGCTCAGTGCAAAAGGGCATTGAACAAATGGTTGACCAAGGTCATGCACCATTTAAAGAAACAGCAGGTCAATGAGTACTACGCCTGCCTATCCCAGTCGATCCAAAACTACCTGGGCGACCGCTACAACCTGGAGACCGGCGCCCTGACCCGGGACCGGCTCAAATCGGCCTGCGTGCAGCAGGGCATCGATCCGCAATGTCTGCAGCAGCTCCTTGACATCATCGACCATTGCGACCAGGCCAGGTTTTCACCGGCCATCACGGCGACAAAGGACCCGGGCGAGCTGTTCAAAGTAGCAAAGAAACTGCTGAAAGCGTTATGATCGACTTGGCGATGTGCGTTGCCCTGCTGACCGCGGCTGTGACGCCGGTGGAACTTTACAACCAGGGAAACAAAGCGTTTGCCGAGAAGGACTACGCAGGCGCGGTCGCGTCGTATGCGCAAGCCCTCCAGGGCTTAAATGCTGCGGTCCTGCATTACAACCTTGGGAATGCCTATTTCAAGGCCGGAGACATCGGCAAAGCCGTCGCCAGTTATCGGCGCGCCCATTTTCTAGCGCCCCGTGATCCCGACATCAATTACAACCTGCTGTTCGCCCGACAATACCGGCTGGACCGCTCGGCCAACGCGGTCAGCCCGCTCGCCGATCTGTTGTCCAGCTGGCTGCATTATTTTTCGTATCGTGAATCTTTCACGGCAGCCGCGATCCTAGCCCTTTTGTGCGCGGTCGCCTTTTCCCTCTACCGGTCCTTGCGCAAGAGGATCTTCGCGTACCTGGTAATCCCGCTTTTCATAGCATTCATGTATTTCGGAGCCGGGTTTGTCACGTGGCGCGGCGAGCGATCCGGCATGTATGCCATTGTCATCGCGCGCGAGGCGCACGCTATGAGCGGACCGGGGATCGAATATAAAGAAATCCTATTACTCCACGATGGAACTGAAATGCAGGTCAAAGACGTTCGCGGTGATTACCTTTTGATCCAGCTGCCGGGCGGGTTAGGCGGCTGGGTGAATGCTCAGACAGTCGAGTTCCTGTATCCCTAATCAGTCCAGCACAAAATGCTTCTCCTCGAATAGAGCGTTGGTCTCACATACCAAAGGTCACTGGTTTCCCGCTTCTGTCATCTCTCCCTGCTTGCCCCGTTTGATGCAAAGTGTCTAATCGGGGTCATTGCGAGTTCCGTCTACACGGAACGAAGCAATCTCATCTATTAAGCCTTTTACTTTTTACGGGCCAACATGGCGTACTATAGTCCCATTACATTATTATGATCAATCACACAACGGGGAACATGGCACACTATAGTTCCGATTTTTTCGAAAATTTTGATTGGTGTTTCATTTTTTTCACGAGTTCAATGAGCAAGTGCAACGCTTTGGCAATAATGGATATAATAGGTTTGAGGAGGTCAAAGCGTTATGGGAGCACATTACCAGCACTTATCCAAGGAGGAACGGGACTTGATTACGGTTTATAAGGCCCAAGGGTGCTCGTTACGGGAAATTGGGGGGAAATTAGGCCGGGATAAAGCGACCATTTCAAGGGAGCTGCAAAGGAACGCTCCGGAAATCCGTAAGTGGTATTATCTCAGCCATAAGGCGCAGGAGCGAGCGCAAGGCCGTTGGGGCACCGCACATATCCGGGCTCGTCTCAAAAGCCCGATCATCCAAGCTTATGTGGTGCAAGGCCTTAAGGCGGGTTTATCGCCCGAGCTGATCGCTGGCCGCCTGCCACTTGACCATCCGGATGTCCGGATCAACCATGAGGCGATTTACAAGTATATTTATGCCACGCACCGGGAGCTTATTCGGTACCTGGTCCGCCATAACAAGAAACGCCGGTGCCGGGGCCACAGCCGTAAGCACCAGCAGAGCCACATCCCGAACCGCGTCGCCATTGCCGTCCGGCCAGCCGGGGTGGCGCAACGGGAGCGCGCAGGCGACTGGGAGGCGGATACGGTGATCTCCCGCCAGAGTAAAGCGGCCTTACAGGTGCTGGGCGACCGGGCCAGCCGGCTAGTGCGCATCCGCAAGATCCGGCAGACCACGTCCGCCGCTGTCCGCCAGGCGATTTCGGGGATGCTGGGCGCGTATCCGGTTGATCTCCGGCATACCATCACCTATGATAACGGCCATGAAAACGTGGAACATGAATGGATCAACCAAAAGCTGGGCACGATGTCCTTTTTCTGCAATCCGTATCATAGCTGGGAAAAAGGAACGGTCGAGAACCTAATTGGCTTGATCCGGCGGTACTTGCCAAAACGGACGGATTTAAGTAAAATGCGCAAGGATCGGATCATGGCCATCGAAAATCGGCTAAATTCCAGGCCGCGAAAATGCCTGGCTTATCGAACGCCGTTTGAAGTCTCTCGACAGTTATCATGTGTTGCACTTACTGGTTGAATGTGGCATCATTTATTAGGATTATAATTCTTAATAATAAATTCTTGGCATCAGTTAAATGATAACCTGCCATAATTTAATAGTACGTGCCAATGAGAATATTATTATATTTTGGCACAAGTACTATGACGATGGCAAAAATGCTTGATTTTTCAACACTTAAACAAATCGCACCGTGGAGTAGTAATGCGTTAATTATCTGAATTCATTATTTCCGTCAGTTGCGGAATAAATAAAACTTTGTTAAAAAAAGGCAACATACGGGCAGGGGTTCATTGCAATTTCTTGACAAAACCGAAACTTCATATTACCGTAAAACGCCCGAAATATCATCCCAAAGGAAACCAGGTAAAACCAAAAACAATCGGGGAGAAGCTCAAAAAGAAGAGAATGGACATGGGGTTATTTCAAAAGGATGTCGCCAAGCTCATTGGCGTGTCCACAGATACGGTTACTTACTGGGAGAAGGGCAGGGTTGAGCCGAGCAAAAGGAATATGCTGAAAATTAAACAATTCTTGAAGATGAGACAGGCTGAGTGAATATTTCGATTTACATTGTTAAAACTATTCTATCAGTTACCGTTGTTCTGTGTGCTACCATGGGTTTTGGTGGGAAGTCAGCACAAGGAGAGAAAGGCGCGTTGGTGCAAACTGACTCCCGTAATTAAGCAAATTTATATTGTCAACACAATTCGTGACTAATCCAACTTAGACAAGCAGCTGAAGAAATTGAAACCATCTCTATGAATCGTAAAAATCCATGGGGGAGATGAGTCATTATAAGCTTGTCTCCCCTTTTTTCTTAATTGACTCGTTGACTTTCCAACATTAAGGAATATAGTATTTCATTGGACATGACTAGAAAAATGAAGGTTCAAAAGAATGCTCTGACTGCCAAAAAAGGGCAAAATCGGTATGCCTTTTTAAGGTTGAATATGGGTATAAAATGTGGCACAGACATGGCACAAGCTGTTTTGATGCACAGAAAAAGTGCAGAAAAGATGCAAAAAGTGTCGAAATTAAGTGCAACCACTGTAGCTCAGCAGGATAGAGCGGCGGTTTCCTAAACCGACGCGTATTTTGTCCTGAATTCAGAAATGCTCGCGCAGTCCTTGAGCGTATATTCACCGATTTTTTCACGCTCCAGAAAATACAGGAAACCCCCGAGATCCAGCGCCTCACCGATATCGGCGGCGAGCTGCCGGATATACACGCCCCCGGTGCACCGCACCCTGATGCTGAGCAGCGGCCATTTTAAATTGACGATCTCAATTGACATAATGGTAACGGTCTTGGATTTAGCGACCGCCACACCCTTGGCGGCGAGTTTGTACATGGGAACACCCTCATGCTTGGCCGCAGAATAGGCCGGCACTTTTTGAACAAAGCTTCCGACAAAGCGTTCAAGTATGTTACTAATACTCGACCTGTTTATGGATCCGTGATCGCAGCGCTCTGCAGTTTCGATCTGACCGGCAATATCCTGGGTAGACGATACTGCTCCCAGCCTTATGCCGGCCAGGTAGACCTTTTCCCAGGTCCTGATCTCTTCAAACCGGCTGGTCGCTTTGCCCAGGAGCAGGAGCACGACACCCGTGGCAAAAGGATCAAGCGTGCCGCCATGACCGATCTTGTGAGGGAATCCCGTTTCCCTCTTAAAGATCCTGACCAGGTCATAAGTCGAGAATGAGATCGGTTTGTTGACCGGAACGATCGCATCGTCTGGCAAATCAGCCATGGGTCATTGTATCAAAACAGCGCGTGATTGCAAGTGGGGCGTTGCCCGGCGGCTCATGGAGAACTGCCCGGGGCATTAGCAGATTGACAAACATTGATTAAATACTATAATGCTGCATGGCGGTACGCGGACGGGGCATGTCATACGTTTCGATCGCGATCTCGCTAATCGTGTCGCTGATACTGATCGTCACGGCCATTATTTTATTCACTGGTAATAGGCGGGACCGCGGGACTGAAATCAAGGCCGCGATCCCAAGAGCTCAGGGGATCGAATGCCTGAGTAAGGTTAGAAAATTTTCGACCGCGGTCGCAATGTTCAACGCCGACAGCGGTTATTATCCGCTACGGCTGACCGATATCCCGGAATTGGAGGGTGAAAGTCTTTTCTGCCCGGTCACGCGTGAGCCTTATCGGTACGACCGGGAGACCGGTAAGGTTATGTGTCCGTATCACTATTGATATTGTACTTGACAATAAATTTTTTTTAAATACAATTGGGAACCAAAAGGAGGATTTCATGGGAAAATGGCAGTGCACCATCTGCGGTTATATATATGATCCTGAATTTGGTGACCCAGACAATGGTGTCGAACCGACGACAGCCTTTGAGGACCTCCCTGAAGAGTGGGTGTGTCCCGAATGCGGAGCTGAACGAGACCAGTTTGAACCCTATGCCGAGGAAGAGTTTTAAATAGACCCAATGTGAGGTATTCAAGGCTTCATACCGTAAAACGCACGTATTTCCGTACCAAATATCATAAGATCCTACGGGCTAAAACCAGGTTGGCATGGGGGTTAAACCTTTGAACCGCCAGGATCGTCTAACTTTAATGAACGGTGTTGATGATGCACGACTTATTTTTGATTTTAAACAAGGTGATGAAAAAGCATTCGACCTGCTTTTTGATAAATATCGAACCCCGGTATATTCGATCTGTTTCCGCTACGCCCGGAACGACGCGGATGCACGCGAGCTCACCCAGGATGTTTTTATCAAGGTTTACCATAATATCCGGCGATTCAATGAGCGGTCGAAATTCTTCACGTGGCTATATCGCATCGCCGTCAATACGTGCATTTCTTTCCATCGGAAACAGAACCGGGACGCGCAGGCTGCCGCAGGAGATCCCGTCACGGATTGCAGCCTGGATAAAAAAGTACGCATGAAGATCGCCGTCGATGATGCGCTTGAGAAAGTTCCCCAAAGACAGCGTATGACCTTCATATTGCATCATTATGATGGTCATACCTTCACCGAGGTCGGAGCGATCATGCGCATTACATCCGGTGCTGCTAAAGCCCATTACCATCAGGCGGTCAAAAAACTCCGTGAATACCTTAAGGAATGGTTATGAGTAGGTGCGGTTTCAGCCGGTTCGTCATCGATTATGCTGATGGCGTGCTCGATCCCGGAAAAAGGGAAACGTTCCAGCGCCATCTGGATGCCTGCCCTTCCTGTCAGCGCGAATGCGCTGAACACAGAAAAGTCATTGAGATCATGAGTTTGGATGAAGTGCCATTGCCGGACAGCAATTACTTTGAAGATCTTAAGGTGCGCGTCCGGCAGACGCCGGAAAAGAAAAAACCTTTGCGCTGGTGGGTTTTCCCGGCAGCTCTGGTTCCGGCCGCGGCCGCCGCGGTATTTGTTTTCGTATTGATAGGCGAAATGGGGAAAGCCAGGGATACGGTCGAGATATCGGTCGACATGTCCGGGTTCATGCATGATGCTGATGTCAGCCGGTTGGTTCTGTCAAAGATCGTGGATAATGACCTGACGGCGCAGTTTGAAGAACTGGAAGACTATGTCACGACCGATATCGACGAGAATATCGGCGAGATGAGCGAAACCGAAAGGAGCGAGCTTGTCAAAAAGCTCAATGAAAAATATGGCAAAATATGATATTGGCAATTTCAGTCATAAGATCAGGAAGGAGGTTCTATGTGGCGTTTGATTGTGATCGGTCTGCTGGGTTGTTTAGTCTTCGCTCAGGGACCACCGGATAAGGACGACCCGCGCGAGATCATCGAAAAAGTCAGGATGTACCGTCTGACGCAGGAGCTGGATTTGACAACGGAACAGGCCGTCAAATTTTTCCCCAAGCTCAACGAGATCAGGAAGGCAGAGCAGAAATTTTTCGAGGAACGCCTTGAGATAATCAAGGAGCTCAAGGAGCTCTTAAAAAACAACGCCGCCGATAAGGAGCTTATTGTCGTGATCGACCGGTTGAAGAACAGCCAGGATGAAAAACAGCAGGCTCAGGCCGAAGTCATGGATGAAATGCGCGATATCCTGTCACCGCAGCAGCAGGCGCGGTTCCTTATTTTCCAGGAGGAATTTGAGCGGGAGATAAGGGAGGTTATAAAAGCGGTACGCGAACACCGACCGTCTCCGCCTAAATAACGACGAGCGGAGCCGGTTTTAAAGGTCTGAACGAGCTAAACCTTTTCAAGCACGGCGGCGGTCACTCTTTGAGCTTTGACATCATTGCCCGCAGGTCGTTGGCAAGGGCTTCCTGGAGTTTTATGTCATCGGTGATGCTGTTCACGCGCTTGTCGATCTCCTGCTTGGTGCTGACGTCGATGAACGTCAGCGTATAATCGATCTTTGTCGAGAACTTCGTCACCTGCCCGGTTACAATATAATCACAAAGCAACGGCGTGAGCGCCATGTTCAGCGCCTGGCCGTCATCGATGTTCCGCCCGAGCTGGCGGCGGGCGATCTCCGCCCTGATGGTCGAGCTGCTCACGATCTTATACTGCTGTGAATAAGCATTGAGCGCATTGTAGAGTTCGGTTTGGCATTTCTGTCCGAGTTCCGTCGTCATGGCTTCCGTGTTTTCCTCGCGCAGCGGGAATATCCCGATCGCTTTCTTGATCTCGCTGCCGGGTACGGTTGCAGGTCCGAATTCGCGGTTAAGCTCGCTGACGACAATGTCGGTGATGTTGAGTTCGCTCGATGCGTAAAATACGCCCTGGGAGAGGTCGAGAACAATGGAAAAGCCTTCCTGCAGGGCGATCTTGGTGACCGCATCGTTTATCTTTTTCAACAGCGGTGCCATTAATTCGCTGTTTTTTTGTTCGATCTTGCCGTCGGTACCGAACGCCTCCTGCAGGAACTGGTTATAGGTACGCGTCGACGTTTCGATCTCATCCAGTTTTTTAAGGCGCGCTTCTTCTGACAGGAGGAGTTTCTGGGCTTCGAGCTCGGACTTCATTTTTTCAATGTTCTGTTGCAGGACCGCCGCCGACTCCCGGTACGTGCTGACGAACATGTTGAACTGGCTGTTAGCCGCCGCTGTTGCCTGGTATTCGGCGAATATCTTTGATGATTCCACAAAGCCGATCTTTGCTTCCTTGGAAAACATCAAAAGCGGGATGAAAATAAGTGCCCATCTTTTCATGGATACGCCTCCTGTTAGACTAAAATATACCGAAGGGATTGATCTGAAAATGAGGTTCAAATCCCGGATGATCACGGTCAAATCCATAACCCAGGTCAAAACCGATGACACCCATCATCGGGATCTCGATCCGGACGCCCGCGCCCGCGCCGCGCGACAGGTTATAAAGATTGATATCGCGGTACGAGGGGAAAGCGTTCCCCATGTCATAGAACAACAGGAAAGCAAGCCCTTGCGAGAGCTTCAGTTTCACTTCGAGATTGTTCACAAAAATGGCGTCTCCGCCGACGGTCCTTCCGTCGTCTGTGGGTGACAGTGACCGGTCGGGGTAGCCGCGTACGCCGTCCTCGCCGACCCCGCCTGCGTAAAAACGCTTGTAGTACGGGACTTCATCGACGCTGGTAACCACACCGGTCCTCAGGCGGTTCACGAGGATGAATTTCCAGAATAGCGGGAAATACGTGCGCGCCTCAAAGGTCACCCGGTTATAGTCGATATTGGCAAAGAGGAACTTTTTGGCGAACTCGCTCTGGAGCAATAACAATGAGCCGCTCGAAGGATTGAAAATATAATCCCGTGTATCCCGGGTCAGACCGAAACTGTTGCCCACCGTCCATTTCGGAATGGTGTCGTCGTACAGGCTGTAACCGCTCGAAGGGGGCGAGTACGAGCCGGCAATGTCGAAGATCTGTGTCCGTTCGATCCGGAAGGTGTAACCCAAACGGGTGTAGTCCAGATAAAACGGGAAAGAGAAGTTCGCTGCCATGCCGATATCCCGTTTCGTATAGTAATCCCACAACCGATTCGTGTAGTAAAGTTCTGCACCCACCGAGGTGCGCGTGTCAAAGAGCCACGGTTCCGTGAAACCCAGCTGGACATTTGTCAGCCTGCCGCCGACTTCCAGCTTGGTGTAGATCCTTTGTCCCCGGCCGAAGATGTTGGGATGCGAAAGTTCGATGTAGCCGGTGATCTTATCCTGCGCAGAATAAGCCATGCCGGCGCCGACCGAACCCACGCCTTCCTTCTCCTTGACACTGTAGATAACGTCGACATTGCCGCTGTCATCGGGAGAACCGGTCGCCGGCTTGATATCCTCGAAATAACCGAGATTGAAGACTTCACGCATGGACCTTAAAACCTGTGATTGGCGCACGCGTTCGCCCGGTATCGTGACGATTTCGCGCCGGATGACTTTTTCACGGGTCCTCAAGTTGCCGGTAATGATCACCCGGTTGATGCTGGCGGGCGATCCTTCCTGGATGACGTATACAATGTCAACGATACTGTCCCGGACTGTTTCCACGGGTCCGATCGAACAGTAGATATAACCTTCATCGGCATATAATGATCCCATATCCTGCAAGGTCTTCTGCGCCATGGCCATGTCGTAAACATCGTTCGTCGTGAATTGCAGCACTTTCATCAGCTGGGGTGTCGTGAACAGTTCGTTCCCGCTGAAAGTGATATCGCCGACGTAATATTTCCTGTTCTCGGTGAGTGTGATCGCGATGACCAGCCGGTTATTATCCGCTGTGATCTGCGGTTCTTCGATCTGCACGTCCAGGTAACCGTTTTCCTTGTAGTAATTCGAGATCTTGTCGATGTCCTCTTTTAATTTTTCTTTGTTGAGTTTGCCGCTGCGCAGGAACCCTTTTTCCTTGGTCGACATTTTACGCTTGAGTTTGCTGTCGGAAAAGGCCTCGTTCCCGTCGATCGTTATTTTGCCGATCCGCAGTGTCGTTCCTTCTTCGATGACAAACACCAGCGAGACCCGGTTCGACGTGTCGGCGACAACGCTGTCGCGGACAACGGTATTATAGTACGTTTTTTCTTCATAAAGATCGATGATTCTGCGCTTGGCATTGAACCCGACGCGATCGGTCAGGATCTGGCCCGATTTTAGTTCGCAGCGCTTGAGAAGGTCCTTGCTTTTGATCTTTTTGTTGCCGTAAAATAAAGGATCGCCGGCCAGGAACGGTGCTTCGTCGATCCTTATGACAATGAAAATACCGTCGGCAACGATCGTCGTATCAACCGCGATCCCATTGAAGAGCCGCAGTTTATTGAGGCTGTATATAATCTGGGGGATCATCGCGTCCCTGAATTCATCGCCCGTCTTGCAGCCGATCGTCTGCAGGATAAGCGATTTATCCGTCCACTGGGATTCTACCCTGATATCGGCGATAGTGTAAGCGAAAAGAAAGTATGCGAGTATCACTTTGTCTTGAACTCTAATCGGTCCCCGACCCGGACCAGTTTTATGTGACGGCCGTCCTTGATATTGCCTTTCAAGATCTCTTCGGAAAGCGGGTCTTCGATGAGGCGGCGGATAGTTCTCTTGATGGGACGCGCGCCGTACTGCGGGTTAAATCCCTCTTCCACGAGCAGTTCCCTGCTTGACTCATCGAGCTCCAGGATCATTTTCTTCTCGTGCAGCCGTTCTTCAACCTCGGAGATGAGGATGTCAACGATCTTTATCATATCCTGCTTGCTGAGCTGGCGGAAGACGATGATCTCGTCGATCCGGTTTAAAAATTCAGGCGAGAAAAGTTTTCTGACCTCTTCCATGAGGCGGTCGCTCATTTTTTCGTGGGACAGGGCATTGTCGATTTTGGTAAAACCAATGCCGTCATTCCGCTGGATCTCGGCCGTGCCGATGTTCGAGGTCATGATTATCACGGTGTTCTTGAAGTCAATTTTTCGTCCGTATGAATCGGTCAACTGTCCGTCTTCGAGGATCTGGAGCAGGATGTTGAAGACATCGGGATGCGCCTTTTCCACTTCATCGAACAGCACGACCGAATAAGGCTTGCGCTTCACCTTTTCGGTGAGCTGGCCGCCTTCTTCATAGCCCACGTACCCCGGCGGTGCGCCGATCAGGCGGGAGACGTTGAATTTTTCCATGTATTCGGACATGTCAAGGGCGATCAGAGAGTTGATATCGTCGAACAGAAATTCGGCCAGCCGGCGCGCCAGTTCTGTTTTTCCAACGCCGGTAGGACCCAGGAAAATAAATGAACCGATCGGTCTCCTCGGGTCTTTCACCCCGGCGCGGCTGCGTCTTACCGCTTTGGCGATGGCCGCGATCGCCGTGTCCTGTCCTACGATCTTTTTCCTGAGTTCATCTTCCATCTTGAGCAGGCGTTTGGATTCTTTCTCTTCGATCTTGGAGACCGGGATGCCGGTCCACCGCGAAACGACGAACGCGATGTCTTCCTCGACGACCGCCGGACGCGTGGGGGACAGGACAGTTTCTTTTTTCTTTAATTGTTCCAGTATTTTTTGTTCTTCTTTATGCAGTTCGGCGGCTTCTTCGTACTTCTGTTCGATGACCATGCGCTCTTTGTTCTCTTTGATCTCTTTGAGTTTTGCTTCCAGTTCCAGAATTTTTGGATCCTTGATAACCTTGGACAGTTTGACCTTTGCGCCGGCTTCGTCGATGACGTCGATCGCCTTGTCCGGCAGGAACCGGTCCGTGATATACCGGTCCGAGAGGTACGCAGCGGCCTGCAAAGACTCCTCGCTGTAGGTCACGTGATGATGGTCTTCATAATTCTTTTTTAGACCATGCAGAATGCCGATCGTTTCCTGCACGGTCGGAGGATTGACGATAATGGGCTGGAACCGGCGTTCCAGTGCGCCGTTCTTTTCAATATAGCGGCGATAATCCTCAAGCGTGGTCGCCCCGATGCATTGGAGCTCGCCGCGCGCCAGTGCCGGCTTCAGCATGTTGGAAGCGTCGATGGCACCTTCCGCAGCTCCAGCCCCGACGATCGTATGGAGCTCATCGATAAAAATAATGATATCTTTGTTCTTGGTCACTTCGGTGATGACCGCTTTAAGGCGCTCTTCGAACTGCCCCCGGTATTTTGTTCCGGCGACGATCGATGCCATGTCGAGGGCGATGACCCGTTTATCATAGAGCGAATCGGGAACATTCTGCGCGATGATATCTTGCGCCAGTCCCTCGACGATCGCGGTCTTGCCGACGCCGGCTTCCCCGATCAGCACCGGGTTGTTTTTCTTGCGGCGCGACAGGATTTGGATCACGCGTTCGATCTCCTTTTCCCGGCCGATGATGGGGTCAAGTTTGCCATCCCTCGCCATCTGGGTCAGGTCGCGCGAAAAAAGTTCAAGGGCAGAACCGCGGTTCTTGGCTTTGCTCTTGCCGGCGGCAACCCCTTCTGGCCTGAGCAGCTGGATTATTTCGTTCTTGGCGGTTTCGTAATCAATGCCGATCGATTCCAGTATCTGCGTTCCCAGGCTGCCTTCGGTCCTGATGATTCCCAGGAGCAGGTGCTCGGTACCAACGTAGGAATGACCAAAATTTTTAGCTTCTTCCATGGCGTAATTAAGGCACACCTTGGCTTCATTGCCAAGGGTGACGTCCATCTTTGAACTGACGCCCACGCCCATGGAAGTTTCGATGCTTTTATGCAGTTCATTCAGTTCGATCCCCAAATTTATCAGAACCATCGCCCCGACGCCCTCTCCTTCCTTGATCATGGACAGAAGAAGGTGCTCAGTACCGATGAAATTATGCCTGAATCGCAGAGCCTCTTCGCGGGCAATGTGTAAGATTTTTCTCACTCTTTCAGTAAAACGTTCCTGCACAATAGCTCCTTTTAATAGTACAACATTGTATATAAAATAGTACTTCTGTCAAGCAGGGGCACAGAGATTTCTGAAAAAATCCAGAAATCTTCACTTTCAAGAACTTCATATAATATAAGATTAGACAACACAATGGGTTGAAATGTAAAGCGTTGGTAACTACGATAGCGTAAATCGGGCAAAAAAGTTAAAGAAATGAGGTGGTTCACAGGTGCACTTAAGGACCGGCAAATCCTTGTGATATACACCGGCGATCGCATTTGCCGCGTATTCAAGGTGACGCGTCGTGTAGACCCGGCGAGGCAAGGCGAGCCGGAATTCACAGTTGAAGACGCCGCCGCGGATACCGGTTTCGGTGAAGACTTTTGCCGCCAGCGCGAAAGCCGCGTACTTCGCCGCGCCCTTAGGGCGGACCACGATACCGTGACCACCGACCGGCTCGAAGATCCTGACGCGGTGATTACGAAGACGGTCCGCAAAATAGCGCAGGCTCGCGATATGGCTGCGGATAAAGTCTTCATTCACCGCTTCCAATAGACCGTTCCGCATTGCCGCGATGTCACGCGCGGCCATACCGCCTGAACTCGGATATGATTCCTGCTTGATGATCTCGTGCTGGATGCGGCTGAAGAGCCTGTGGTCGCGGGTGCCGATGAACCCGCCGATGTTGGTAAGCGCGTCTTTTTTATTGCTCATGTATGCGATATCGCATAGTCCGAAAGTCTGCTGGCAAAGGCGCAGGATGCTTTCCGGCCTGCGCTCGTATTCCTTGTTCAAGAAAGCGTTGTCAGCGAACCGGCAGGCGTCGAGAATGAGATACAAACCGTGTTTGCGCGCCAGCGCGGCCGTGTCTTTGATGTTGTCGTACGCCACAGCCTGCCCGCCGTTTATATTATTAGTTATGGTCATGATCACCGCCCTGACCTTTTGAGTTTTCTTGATCATGCGCCGAGCGCGTTCGATATCGAAATTGCCGTAAAACGGCGGCTCCGGCTTTAGAAGGTCGCACGCCGAGCACCCCATAGTTTCAATGTTCCCTCTGGTGGTCTCAAAATGCGTGTTTGACAGGACCATTTCGCCGCTTTTCAGCAAAGCCCTGAACAAAATGTTTTCGGCAACCCGTCCCTGATGAACGATCTGGATATTAGGCAGGCGGGTAATTTCCCGGGCGGTTTTGATAAAATCCGCGCTTGAGGTCTGGCCAGAGAAATCCTCGCGGGCCTCGAACATTCGCGCCCATTGCGCAGAACTCATGGCGCCGGTCCCGGAATCCGAGATGAGGTCGATCAATACCGACTGAGCCGGGACCAGGAATGTATTGAATCCGGCTTTTTTGATGATCTTGACGCGCTGTGCTCTGGTCAGAAAGGACAGCGGTTCTATGACCTTGACACGATACGGCTCCATTACGAACGGCTGCTGGTCATTGTGTCGGGAAGCCGGATTCTTTGACGGCACGCTGACTTTTTTCATTGCACCTGACGCAGTTTCCGCAACAAGATCTTATTGCCGGGATCGTCATTGAGGGCTTTTTGATAAGCTTCCCTGGCTTTATCGATATTGCCCAGCCGAAGGTGCACGTCACCGAGATGCGCCAAAATGACGGCGTCTTCGACCAGCAATACGGCCCTTTCGATATCGACCAGGGCCGAGTCGTATTGTTGCATCTGGAAATAGACCCACCCGCGGGAGTCGAGGTAGTAACCGTTATCCGGTTCGAACGACAGCGCTTTTTCTATGAGCTCAAGAGCGCAAGCCAGGCTTTCCGCGCGTTCAGCGTATGTATAGCCGACGTAGTTGAGCGCTACCGCGCTGGCGGAATCGATCTCGATGATCTTCCGGAAATGATCGAACGCCTCATTTTTGCGCCCCATGCGGTCGCAAAGGTTGGCAAGCGCTTCCCGCGCCGGGATCGTACGGGGATCGATAGCCAGCGACTTCTGGTAATCGAAATAAGCTTCGATCTCCATATTTTGCATTTCGGCGATAACGCCTTGAAGGTAGTAGATCTGGACAAGATCGCCGCCGCGGTGGGCGGCTTCGTTGAAAGCATCGGATGCCAGCCCGTATTCCTTCAGGTCCATGGCAATAAATCCCAGGTACACCCATAGTTCTATGAAGTCAGAATTGATACCGAGCGCTGTCAATACTTCGTTTTTGGCCTCCAGGTATTTGCCCTGTTCCAGATAGATGCGCGCTACGTAGAACCGCGAGTACGTGTCGTCCGGTTCCAGCCGGGAGGTCAACAGAAATTCTTTCAGGGCTTCGGTGGCCAGGCCGGTTTTGAACAGCGCGTAGCCCAGGTTCCTGCGCACCGAGGTCTCGCCCGGATCGATCTGGAGCAACAAGCGGGCCGCGGCAATCAGTTTTTCATACTGCTCAGTATCGGCATACAGGTCGATGAGTCTTTTCCTGACCGTGAGCAGGGTCTCGCGACTGACGGCTTTTTCGTAGTAATAAATGCTCGAGTCCTTGATCCCGAGCAGGTCAAAGCCCGTGCCCACTCCGACCAGGGCTGTTATATCCATGCTGTCAGCGCCGTATGCCAGCCGGTAGAAATCGACCGCGCCGGTGTGATCCTTCTGCCGCCCGGCTATCTCCGCGAGCTGATTGTATACATCGGCTGTCTTTTGTTCATCGGGAATGTCGGAAAGCACCCGGCGCGCCTTGACCGGATCGCCGTTGACTTCGTAAAGTGTGGCGATCGCCGCTTTCAACTCGATGTCATCGGGTTTCGCCAAAGACGCATTTTGATATGCCTCAAGGGCTTTTTTATAATCACCCTTTCCGATATACCCGGTGCCGATGAGTATATAGATCTTGTCCGTTTCGCCATTGAAGGGCAAGGCTCGCTCTGCCCATTGGATACCGTCGTCGTAATGCTGGATCTTGTAATAAGTATTGGCAAGCGTAAGGTAGATCTCGGTCGCTCCGGGATCGATCGCCAGCGCTCTTGCGTAATATTCGATCGCCTGCTTTGCATTCCCGGCAAGCTCGAGATCATTGCCGATGCTGTAAAGCTCATAGGCCGTTTCCCCGGTCTGCGAGCCGAGGAGAAGAACTAGAACTGGAAGAATGCCGAGAGCAGCCATAATTTGTCCGTACTTTTTATCGGATCGTTATTATACAGGGTATAGGTCAGATTCAGACCAGCCGCGTTGCCGCGCGCGCTGAGGTAGCAGCATTCGGCGCCTACGGTCGTTTGATAGTAATTGCTACTGTCGGCGATCGCCGCGCCAAGCGTGGTCAGAAAGCGGACCGCATAATTCGTTCCTTTGATCAGTCCGACCCGGAGGTCGCCGAATGCATCCCATTTGTAATCGGCCCCGGAATTGATCGACCAGCTGTGGTACTGCCAGCCGGGATACCATCCCACCGTCAGTTGCCAGAGGATCTTCTGCGTTGTCCTCATTTCGCGGCTTACCTGGAAATCAGGGGCGCCGGCCGAAAGCTTGAGACGGTTGAAGATCGGTTTTATCCCCGATTCGACGTCGATGAGATGGACGCAGTCGTGCATGAAATACAGGGTAAACAGTGCCGGCGCGCAGCGGTACTCGGTTCCCAGGACGAAATAGTAGTGTAGCCGCCGCGGGTCGAAGAGGACGCCGTTTTGGGGCGATCCGGCAACGTCCAGATCGTCGCGGTAACGGATGAACACCGACGCCGAGCGGTGACGCATCACGGTGCAGTAGAAATCCGTCGAGACATCAAGATAATAGAGCGAGGTGTCGCTGTTTAAGTATTTACCGAAGTGCGCGCGGCCATACAGGTCAAGCGGGAACTCAACTGCCCCGCAGAATGACGCGAGCACAAGGATAGAAAGCAGGCCGCGGTTAAAAATCATATTGATCTCAGGCCTTGTTGCCTTTGGATGCCCGGCCATAAAGGTCTGTCCCCTTTAAAGCGGTCAGTTTCAGCTGGTAAAATCTGCCAAATGCCATTTTTTTGGACCTGCACAATATCCGGCTGTCAACGTCCGGAGCGTTGAATTCAGCGTGGCCGATGTAATTCCCGTCCCGGTCGTGTACCAGCACCGGCCAGGTCATGTGAAGCCGGCGCTTGTTTGCCGCGGTCAGCAATTTCTGCTGGAGCCGCAAAAGCCTGCGATATCGGGTTTGGATCACATCATTTAGAACTTGGCACAGCCGCGAGGCTTGCGTTCCACTCTCACGGCAATACGGGAAAACGCCGACATAGTCGAAATGCCCAAGGCTCAAAAAGGCGTGGAGTTCTTCAAATTCTTTATCGGTCTCGCCGGGGTACCCGGTCATGACCGTAGTGCGCAGCGCGATATTTTTTATCCGTTCAAGACGCGTCAACAGAGTTTCGATCTGACGCCGGGTGACGCCGCGGTTCATTGATCTCAGAACGCGGTCGCTGATGTGCTGGATAGGCAAGTCAAGATATTTGCAGATCCTAGGATTATTCGCGATGGCATCGATCACCGCATTATTTATGGATGCTGGATGCGCGTACATGATCCTGAGCCATCTGACCTGCTTGATCCTGGAAAGCGCGGCCAGGAGCTCCGGCAGCATGGGTTTGCCGTACAGGTCCAGTCCGTAGCGCGTCGTGTCCTGTCCGATCAGGATCAGTTCGTTCGCTCCCAGCCGGACAAGCTCGCGAGCTTCACGGACGATCGTTTCGCTCGGAACGCTGCGAAATGGGCCTTTGATCGCGGGGATGGTGCAGTATGAACAGCGGTTGGAACATCCATCGGCGATCTTCAGGTATGCATACCCCCGCGTGGTCAGACAGCGGACGTTTGATTCTTCGGTATCCGACGCCAGGCTTCTGAGCAAATCGTTTTTCTTCTCGATCGAAAACCACCCGGTCACTTCTGGAAATTTCTTTTTAAGCGCGCCGGCAAAACGGTTCACCGCGCAGCCGTATACGTAAACGCTTTTACCCCCGTGGCGCAGCGCGCGCGCGATCTCCTGTTCGGTCTCATCGACCGCAGGCTGGATAAAACCGCAGGTGTTGATGATGATCGTGTCCGCATCCGCCGGGCGCGGCGCCATGACCGCGCCGCACTTACCCATGGCGCCGATCAGCCGTTCTGAATCCACCAGATTCTTCGCGCAACCCAGAGAAATGAAATGGACCCGGCCGGGTCCGGTTCTAGTCGGTTTTGGATTGTGGAGTCTGCTGCGGCTTGAGCTACTGGTCAATTATCTCGGTTCCTTCAGGCGGTTGGAAAAGGAAGACGTCGCGGGAAATATTCTTGTTGATGCGCGTGTTACTGAAGACGAACTTGTTCTCGGTCCCCGCGCCATCGATGATGGATATCATCATGATATCGTATTTTTTCTTATCGATAAGCAGGGTGATCATGGAGTATATTTCGGTCTCTTCCCTGGGTTTCAGCGTTATTTCATAGCCGTCATCGGCGCTGGCAAACTCCGCATTGAAGTGTTCCTGGTAGTCTTCCAGGAACATGTTGGGATTGATCGCGAATGGTATCTGGCCAATGGCCTGGCGGATCGCCTTTTTTTTGTCCGGCATGTAGATCCATAGCGAAACGCTGTCGCCGACATAAACTTGCGCCGGTTTCTCGATTTCCATGCGGAAAAAGTTGGGTTTCAGAAAAGACAGCTTACCTTCGTAAATGCTGCACATCCCGGCCGCTTCATCGCATAGGGTCTGCGTGAATTCGGTCTGAAAAGTTTTTAGATTATCGTATCTTTTTACTGTTTTTGCGATCACTTCATCCATGGTCTGGGCGTAAGCCGACAGCAAGACTAATCCGGAAATAGCCAGGCATTTAATACCTGATATTATTGTGTTCATTTTTTCTCCTTTTTCATAATCTTAATCATGAAATAAAGCGTTGCTGGGTAATTCTATATATAACTCGGTGAATGTCAACTGACAGTGATTCAAGGCAGATTACCCCGTTTTTTTATTAAACTCCAATCTGATGAAACAGGACACAAATATCAGTGCAGCGATAAACGCCATAGAGATATCAATGTCATCTTCATGTTATCACTGTGATCTTGAGAGCGCCGGTTACTTTTTTTTAGCTCTCTTAAAGATCTTTTCGATCTCGACCGCGAAGAAAATGACGGAGGATAACAGCAGGCATATGCCTAATTCCTCCAGCGAAAGGGGTTGCGTTCTGAACAACGGATTTAAGAACGGTACATAGATCGTCATTAACTGGAGCACAATGGTAAGTGCGACAGCGCCCAGTAGCGGAAGGTTGGAAAATAGCCCGATCGTAAAGAGCGATTCCCGTTCCGAACGGATGGCGAGCACATGCCCCATCTGGCTCAGACACAATACCGTGAAGACCATGGTTTGCCAGTGCGCGTCACCGATGTGTATCGACCAAGCCTGGGTGCCAATGCAGATGAACCCCATCAGCAACCCCACCCAGGAAATATGATAACCCAGCCACTGGGCAAAGATGCTTTCCTGAGGGTGCCGGGGCGGCCGCTGCATTATACCTTTTTCAGCCGGCTCTGCGGTTATTGCCAGACCTGGAAGGCCGTCGGTGACAAGGTTGATCCACAACAGATGGATCGGCAGCAGCGGGATCGGCATACCGAAAAAGGGAGCCAGGAAGATCGTCCAGATCTCACCGAAATTGCATGCCATGACATATTTAATGAATTTCCTGATATTATCGAAGATCCGCCGGCCTTCTTTGATCGCTTTGACGATGGTCGCGAAATTGTCGTCGAGCAGGATCATATGGGAAGCTTCTTTTGCCACATCTGTGCCGGTAATGCCCATGGCGACGCCGATATCGGCCCGCCTGAGCGCCGGCGCGTCGTTGACGCCGTCACCGGTCATCGCCGCGAACTGCCCCTTGTCCTGCAGGGCCTTGATTATCTTAAGTTTCTGTTCGGGCGCCACGCGCGCGTACACCAGGATATGCTCCACCCGGTTTTCGAATTCCTCCAGCGACAGGTCCTGCAATTCTTTTCCCGACAATATTTCGGCTATGTCGTAGTCCTCATCAATGATACCCAGCCGGCGGGCGATGGCGCGGGCAGTTATCGGGTGGTCACCCGTTATCATGACCGGTTTGATGCCGGCGGTCTTGCACAACTCGACGGCATTTTTCACTTCGTCCCGCGGCGGGTCTTCGAGGCCGATGAGCCCCAGGATGAGCAAATCGCGTTCAACCGATTCCGGTGAAAGATCTTCGGGGACATGGTCCCATTCACGCATGCCGATCCCCAGTACGCGCAGTCCGCCGGCCGCCATTTTTTCGTTGATTACATGGATCTTATCCTTGTCTACCACGATGCCTTTCGCCGTGAGGATTTTCTTGTACTTATTCATGAGCACTTCGATGGCGCCCTTGGTATAGGATACGATCCGGTCCTCGGGCGTGCGGTGGAAGGTGGTCATGCATTTGCGGTCAGAATCGAACGGAATCTCGGCCAGCCGCGGGTATTTTACAGCCAGTTGTTCTTTATTAAAGCCGGCTTCATCGGCAGCGACATAAAGGCAGGTCTCGGTCGGGTCGCCGATGAGGTCACCGTCCTTATCCTTGCGCGCGTCGTTGTTCAGCGCCATCGCCAGATACACATCGTGATAAGGGAATTCATGGACTACGGATTCGCCTTTTTTTATCACCCGGCCGTTGATGAACACTTCCTGCACGACCATCCGGTTCTGGGTCAGGGTCCCGGTTTTATCCGAGCATATATACGTGACCGAGCCGAGCGTCTCGACCGCCGGCAGTTTTCTGATCAACGCGTTCTGTTTGACCAATCCCTTGGCGCCGAGCGCCAGCGCGATAGTTGAAACCGCAGGCAGCGCTTCCGGGATTGCCGCCACGGCAAGGCTGACCGCGGTCAGGAACATGAGCGTCACTTTTTCACCGCGCAGCATGCCGGCCACGAACACGATCGCACAAATGACAAGAAAAGCGATCGCCAGTCTGCGGCCAAAAGACGCCAGCCGCTTTTGCATAGGGGTTTTTACTTCTTCTTCCTCCTGCAGCATGGTGGCGATCTTGCCGATCTCGGTCTTCATGCCGGTCGCGACAACAACACCCATAGCGCGTCCGTTCGTTACCATGGTGCTTTTGTACACCATGTTCCGGCGGTCACCAAGGGGAATGTCAGCATCGGGGATCACCCTCGTGTGTTTATCAACGGTTATCGATTCACCGGTGAGGGCGGATTCGTTTATTTTCAACTGAAAGCTCTCGATCAACCGCAGGTCAGCCGGCACGATATTACCGGCTTCAATATAGGCGATATCTCCAGGCACGATCTCGGTTGCCGGAATGACATGGTGCTGGCCATCACGTATGACCGTGGCATTGGGCGATGCCATTTTCTTTAGAGCTTCAATGGCCTTTTCCGCCCGGTATTCCTGAAGGAACCCGATGACCGCGTTGACGACGACGATGACAATGATGGCGATCGTATCGATCGGTTCGCCGACAATGCCTGATATGATCGCCGCGGCGATCAAGACCATGATCATGAAATCCTTGAACTGCGCGAGCAGCATTTCAAACGGCGTTCTTTTTTTCAAACTTTTTATCTCATTGGTCCCGACTTCGGCAAGCCGCTTTGAGGCCTGGTCATGGTTTAACCCGTTCAGGGTGGCATCAAGGTCGCCCAGGATCTGTCCGATATCAATGCTATGATAGTTCATGAATTATCAATTGCCTTTAATTCTTTTAATATAGCCATTTTAAATGAATGGTCAATAGCCTGGCATAAAAGATCCCGCTGGCATTGACTTGCGATGACGGTTGTATATCATGTTGATAATGGTCTACGGTAAAGATCTGCCGCACAAACGTTTTTTTGTCCCTGCCCGCATGGCCGATATGCGCTTGGACCACGTTGTTTCGCTGTTTCTTGACATTTCGCGCAAAGACGCCAAAGCTCTCGTCGAATCAGGAATGGTGTTGTGTAAAGGCATGAAAGCGACGTTCGGATCCAGAAAGGTGAGTTTGGGTGATGAAATAGTTATTTTTATAGATTCGCAAAAAAAGGACGCCGGGATGCGGAAAGCCGAGGCTATTCCTATACTTATGGAAGATGGTGATATTCTGGTGGTCGATAAACCGGCGGGATATCTCACGTGCCGGAGCGCTTCTGAACGCGGGCTATCTGTTTCCGACGTGCTCAAGAAAACGGGTAAAACGGTCTTTCCGGCGCACCGCCTGGACCGCGAAACATCGGGTGTGCTCGTTTTTGCAAAAACCGTGCAGGCTTTGAAGGACCTGGAGCGTCAGTTCAAACAGCGGTCAGTGACAAAAGTCTATATCGGAATCGTGGAGGGAGACATAAAAAGATCGGACGGCGTGATCAGGGGCGACCTTGTGAAAACGCATGAATTCGGCCAGACGAGTTTCCGTGTGATAAAGAAATTATCCCGCGCAAGCATAGTTGAGTTCATGCCGCATACCGGCAGAACGAACCAGATCCGCCTTCAGCTTCTCGCGATGGGCTGCTGTCTGGTCGGGGAGAAGAAATATATTCCGGGCAGGCTGCGGTCGAGCATCGTTTTTCCGAGGGCCGCGCTCCATGCGCGGCAGATATGGTTCACTCATCCCCGTACCGGGCAATGGGTCACGTGCGAGGCGCCCATGCCGGAAGATATGAAACAGCTGGTGGAGACACTTTGATTAATTTATTCATGATTGAAAATAATTGGGGTCAGCCCTCGAAATTAGAAAGTAATTGACAAAATCAGGAAAAAGAATATAATGAGAGTATGGCGCGTCCCTATCGATTACGCAGTGAAAACTGTCTATACCATATCATGAGCCGGGGCGATGACCGTAAAAGAATTTA
>DASVHD010000050.1 GCA_036382775.1 bacterium
CCCGCCGTTACAGACAAAATGAACCACGCAACCCACCACCGTATCCACCGGATTGGCCGCGATCGTGATCTCGAACGGATCCGTCATATTGCCCGCGGCACCACCGGCCGCGATACGCCCAAAATCCGCCAATGAATCAACCGGCACCACGCTCGATGACGCCGTCCGGACCGTACCCGACACGCTCCCGGCCAGCGTATCCCCGCCGTTCGCTACGGTCAGCGCCACCTGCACCGTCTCGCCGGGCTCCAGTACCCCGTCACCATCACCGCCCAGTGAATCCCCGGTCATATGCCCGGTTAGATGCAGCCACGGCTCATGCGCGCCCTCGACCGGCGGCTTCGTCGTCACCAATAAGGCACGGCCATCCTGAAGCACCGCTGCATGCTTATCATAGAGACCGTTAAAAACATACTGCAATCCGCGCGTCTCGGTCTCATCCTCAATGCCGACCGTGCTGCTATTCACATTGCTGACCGAATCATAAAAATAAAGGAATTCGCCGTCGCCCGTCGGCGTCGGGTAATATGCCGGGTCGCGCAGGATGACCTGAAAGGTCTCCCAGGAATAAAATCCGTATCCCAAAGCCACCTGATAGTATTCCAGGATCCAACGGTGAGACGCTGCGTCATAATACTGGTAAATATCGCCGTGCCCATTGGCCACGGTGCTGGGATCAAGATCGTCCCAGAACGACGCGGAAAGCCTTTTGGGTCGTCCGGGACGAGGGATGGGTCCGTTATCATCAAGCGCATAAGTGGCGGCCCCCAGTTCCACGATACCGTTGGATGATATACCGATGGAATCATAGGTTATGCCGTAGAAGTTAAAAGTAAAAGGCAACGGAATAGTCACCGTGTCTGCGTCCTCATCGGTGATCTCGGGGATAATACTGCCCGGTCCCCCGGTCGGAGCCGCGATCTCGAACCAGTCATAGCCGGGCTCGTTGCCTGAGGCGCTGTCAGTATCGTCATAAATATAGTAACCATAAGGATCAGGACCGGTTCCGCCGCCGTTTTCCTCTCCCGTCGTTATGATCGAAAAATTCCCGCCCCAGGTATCGCCGTAAGCGTCTTTCATAACAATGCTGAAATCGATCGCGTGGGAGTCGGTATGGCTTGATACGTTGCAGATGAACGGGTTCAAGCCGGAAGACAAGTTTCCTCCTGGAATAGTACCGTACATAGATACGCTATCGCCAAGAAAGACCAGCGTGTCGTTGGTCCGCAGATATGCTGCTACGCCCTCGGCGGTGATCGGGCTCATATTGTGAACGGTTGCCCATAAAAGGATCGTCTCTCCCGGATCGACCTGGCCGTCATCATCACCCAGCGAATCATTGATCGTATTATGATCGTACGCAAGGTACGCGCTGTTGCATGCTACTGGTATCTGGCCTTCGTATGGATACAGATTTCTCCCGGTCACGGTTATGTCCATGTGTCCCGTATCAGGAAGGGTAAAATAAAAACTCGCGGATCCATTAATATCGGTATAAGCCGTTTGATATAAAACCGTATCGTATATAATGCAAACATAAGCCGACTCCACGGCTGTGCCTTGCTTGAAGACCTGAACGTTCATGGTATCGTTGATATTGGGAAACAATACGGTATCGTGGACAACGACGATCGGCTTGGGGTTCGACGTCCATATGTTCATCTCCGGATCGCCGATCGTGGTAAACCCGTAAAATTCAGAATAGGATCCGTATGTCTGATATACTCGGATCCTGCCGTTTTCGCATGCCTGCCCAAAAGTGCGGCATTTATTGACAAAAATCCCGTCAAAAAATCCGCGGGCGACCGCGCTCCTCAAGTGCGCCAGATTGTACCCGCTGGTTGTGGTCGCGAAATATCCGGAAGCCCCACGAAGATTTGTCGGCGAGCCGGTAAGGAACCAGCGCTCCGCCGTTGCCGGCGTTCCGCCGGTACCGAGCGTACCGCATGTCGCTGAAACGACTATCGGCAGTTTTTCTCCGTTGGCAAGATTATCCGGGTTTACATTGAAGGGCATGTACCAATTATTGGTCGCGTTACCGCGGTACAAGACAAAATCCCGCCCCTGGTTCGCGGCATTGATGACTGAGTTATAATCATCACCCTGATTTCTTGAAAAAGTATCAACATATACATACCCGTTGGCGACTAAACGATTCGCCACGTACTTAGCGTCGTTCCAGTAGATGGTATCGTAGGCATAATTACCTTCTTCATTGACGATCAGACACGCTTTCTTAAACCAAAGCGAGTCGGTGATAAGGGGTGCCCTTTCATACTTTAACATCTTAGCAACGACGGCCTGGGCTTCGGTCGTGTTGTGAACGGTCAAACGGCCGGACAGTATCTCATTATAGATATCGCCGTCCATGTTCGTGTAGTAATTGTCGGTGTAAACGCCGCCCACTTGCGGGAACGGCAGATAATTGGGGGCGCCCACGAGCAGCAGATATTCGGGTTTGACCTGCCAGTTGTTGTACGCGTTGACAATGTAGTTTTTGATCGCGGTCGAAGTCGATCCAATCGCCGAGAGCTTGACGACCTTGGTCCTCATTCCCTTTTTATGCTTCCATTGCGCCAGCGGCAGGATCGCGTCGTAGTAATTATCATGGGTGATGATCAGGTACCTGGCACCCAAGTCTTGGCTGATCGACAGTCCGCAAAGAAAAGCGATGCTTAAAAGCAGTTTCTTCATCGATTAATCATTAACCTTTATAGTTAATTAATATTATCAATATTTTAATCCAATTGAGACTTAAGTCAAGAGGCAATATTACAAGGAGAAAAGATAGAAGTTAGGAAGATAAGAAGTTATGAGGCTACGATTTTTTATCCTTCCATGAATTCAGCTCTTCACAACTTCATATCCTCTTAACTTCATCGTTCAGCGAAGCAGAACGGCCTTTTCCGTCCACTTCTCCTCGCCCGTTTCCAGTCTAACGAAATAAACGCCAGCGGGGACGTTTCTACCGATTTCATCGGTACCATCCCACTGGATGGAAGCAGGTAGTAAGTAGTCAGTAGCAGGTAGATTAAAAGACTTTATTAACCTACCAGCAGCATCATAGATCTTCAATAACATTGGAGATTGGGCATTCATTTGATCCGCCATACTGTGTGGCGGATTAGAATTTTTTATTTGGAATTTAATCAACATGTTCCCCGAAGACGGATTCGGTGCCACCGACAGCATCGTCTTACCCACCCCTCTTATCCCCAACTCATCAATACCCGTCGATGAATGGATAAACATGGTGAAATAGACCTGCCCTTGGTAAGCGCCGCTGTTCCCTTCAAAGTTGACGGTAAAACCGATGATCGTATCGGTGGGATTGGAATCAATGATAACCCCGTAAGGTTCGATCGTGTTTGCCGCGGTGCTGTCGACAAATATGTCGCCAAAGTCGGCCAGACTGTCCGTGATCACGGCCGATGAGGAGCTGGTTCTGATCGTGCCGAGGGTCCCGAAGACATTGTCGTTCCCGTCGTTGCCCACCGATACCGTGACCGCGAGCGTTTCACCCGGCTCGAAAATACCATTGTTATTGCCGCCCAGCGAATCATCTACTACTGCGCTGACCAGATATAACCAGGGGTTTAACGGTTCAAAAGGCGGTTTTGTCGTTATTAGCAGCGCCCTGCTGTCGATCAATGCCGCGGCATTCTGGTCATAACTGCCGTTATATACATATTCTAAACCACGCATCTGAGTCTCATCCTCGATGCCGACGGAATTGCTCGTTGCGTCGGCAACATGGTTATAAAGGAACAGGATTTCGCCATCGCCGGTCGGTGTCGGGTGATATACCGGATCCCGGCATATGATCTGGAATGTCTCGAGGTTATTAACTGAATCGTAATGGCTGCACTGGTAGTATTCCAGGATCCAACGATGGGCGGTCGAGTCATAGTACTGATAAATGTCGCCATTGGCTCCGGGGTTGAGGTCATCCCAGAAACCCGATAAAAACCTGGATGGTGCAGCCGGCGAGGGTATCGGCGTATTCATGCCAAAACGATGGGTCGAATACCCAAGCTCGGCAAACCCATTGGAGCACAGACCGATCGTATTGTAAGTTATGCTATAATATGGAAAATCGAAGGGCAAAGGAACAGTTACCGTGTCGGCATCCTCGTCCGTTATCTCCGAAACGATCATTCCCGGACCACCGGCAGCCGTCGCGATCTCCAACCAGTCATACACCGGAGCGTTGCCGGTCAGTGTATCCGTATCGTCATAGATATAGTAACCGTAAAGATCGGGTCCGGTTGAACTGTTCGAACCCGTTGTCAGTACCGAAAAACTGTCGTTCCATACATGCCCGCTGTCATCGTTGATCGCCAGCGCGAACCGGATCGCGTGGGCGACCGCGTCCGGTCTGAGAGCAAAAACGAAAGGGTTTAAACCGACGGCGACCGAATCGGCCGGGACATCACCGTAATACGACACGCTGTCGCTCATTATCGTAAATGAATCGGCTGTTGACAGCGTCGCTTTTACGCCGGTGGCGGCATCAATGCCCAGGTTCGTAATGCTCACACCGAGCATGATAATTTCCGCAGGGTCGACCAGACCATCATCGTCGCCCAAAGAATCCTCGACCGCGCAACCATCATAGGCGAGATACGCGCTGCCGCCGCTCACCGGGATCTGTGCTTCGTACGGATTCAGATTCTTGCCGATCACAGTCAGATCAAGCATCCCCGGATACGGTATGGCCAGCGCAAACGACACCGTCCCCATACTGTCGGTATGACCGACCTGATAGACAATCGTATCCATGACGATACAGACTGGCGCGCTTTTTAAAAAACTGTCGGCCTGCTGGACAGTGACGGTCAGGGTATCCTGGATACCGGCATAGAGGATCGAATCATGGGTCACCGTGATCAACCTGGGCATGGCGGTCCAGACATTCATCTCAGGATCGCCGATCGTATTAAACCCGTAATATTCAGATGATGATGAATACTGCTGGTATACATATTGCCGGCCCTGCTCGCAGGCTTCACCAAAGGTGGTCTTCCGGTCGGCGAACAAGGCGTCGAAGAAACCCACGCAAACCGCACTCCGGAGATAAGCCTGATGTGAGATTACCGTCGTGGTCGCGAAATAACCCGACGCCCCCTTTGGATTCGCAGCCGTTCCCGTAAGAAACCACATCTCGGCACCGGCCGGCGTACCGCCCGTACCTAAGGTCGAGCAGGTGAACGAAAGTACGATCGGCAACCTTGCGCCGTTCGCGGTCAGTGATGGATTCACTGAGAACGGATCCCACCAGTTGTTGACGCCTTGTCCCCGGTACACTACAAAGGCACGGCCCTCGTTTACCCGGTTGATGACGTCGGTCGTATTGTTGCCACTGCGCCGGTTCAGCGTGTCAATGTTCCTGTAACCGGCTGCTCTCATCAGGCTGCGGGCATGCCTGACATCGCTCCAGTATATGGAATCGCTGTAAGTCTCGTAATCATCCCGCACGATCAGGCAAGCGTCAATGAGCCATGAAGTGTCGGTCAAGTCCGGAGTGCGTTCATAGAGCAGGATCTTGTTGACCACATTCTGTGCTTCCGCGTCGCTGTGCACGGTCAGCCTTCCGGACAGGATCTCATTATATATATCGCCATCCATGTTCGTATAATAATTATCCGAATAAGTACCGCTAACCGTTGGATAAGGCAGATAATTACCGGCACCCACCAATAGAACATACTCGGGCGGGATCTGCCATGAACTATAGGCGTTCATGATGTAACTCCGGATCTGAGCTGCTGACGATCCCGTTTCCGAGAGTTTTACGACCTTGGCGCGCATGCCCTTTTTATTTTTCCACTGCGCCAGGGGCAGGACCGCGTTGTAAAAATTATCATGCGTGATGACGAGATATCGGGCTCCGATATCCTGGCTAAAAACTAAACCCATACCTATAAAAAAAATGATAAATCGTTTCATTATATCTCCCTTCGGGAATTGTGTTGTAAATATCATTATATGCCGAATCGGGTAATAGTCAAGGGTAATACAAAATACTTGCCAGGCGGTCTATATGCCCGGACTAGAACTAACGGACAATAATGACTTTCTGCATCCGGCTGTCGTCCCCAGTGTCAAGATGGATGAAATAAACGCCGGCTGGCGCGATTCTGCCGACTTCATCGGTACCATCCCAAGTAATCGAGTAATCGAGTAATTGGGTAATTGGTAATTGATAAAATGATTTTACCAACCTGCCTGTTGTATCGTAAATCTTGATTGAAATTTGAGATTTGGTCCCTGACTTAATCAGGGATGAAATTTGAAACTTAATCGTAAGATTTCTGGTAGACGGATTGGGGTACGCGCGGAAACCGACGATCGCGTTCGGCCCCATCCTGCCCGGCTCTTCCTGGATCCCGGTGTATATACCGAAAAAATGCATGATGGAATCCAACAGCGCCCCCTTTGTCGATACGCCGCTCGCGTCGATCAGGGCGCCCAGTTCAAATGACGCTCCGACCGTCCGGTAATTACCGGCATTGTACGCGACTCCGCAATTATAATAATCGTCCTGGTCGCTGAATATTAAAAATGAACCGCTCGTGGGATTGATCTGGTCCATAAATTGGTTCTCGCCGCCGTACTGAAAGATCATACCGGCTGTAAAAGCATTGTTCGCGCCGGCTACCGGGCCCATATCGCTGCTTCCGTCCCCGGCCGGCTGGATGCCAAAATGCGGGGCAAAATTGTAGCCGTTCATCATCGGGTCATAATACCAAACGTCGCCGCCCTCCAGGTACAGCCTTCCACCGCTATTCATGAAATCAACCAGGGCTGTGGCTTCAGGGCTGCCCGCGTAAATGATAAGGTTATTCGGATAGACCCCGACGCACACGAATACCGCCTGGTAAAGCGTAAGGTCGGCGGGCAGCGAGGTCGCGTAATCACCGGTATACCCCAGCGCGGTCAGGGTCGAATTCATGACAATACCCGGATTGGGAGTCTGATCCGGGTTCCAGATCAGATAGTTCTTTTTTCCAACGACCAGAAAGAACTCAATGGTATCGACTGACCACCCGGTGGTGATCTCAACGCTCAGGTCTACCGTGGTGCCGATCGGTGTCATGCTGTCAGCCGTGATAATGAAGGGATCTACCACGTTGTCGCGCACGCTGTCAGGAGCGATGCTTTGGTAGATACTGACGGAATCATCGATCCGTAAGTACGTACTCGCCGCGACCCGGCATACTGCATGGGGATCGGCGGCGGTCTCGGAACCGGTGTTCTCCACGGCAAGGATCAGGTTCGCGGTTTCACCCGGCTCCAGCGTGTTATTCCCATTGCCGCCCGTGACCGTCGAATGGTCATATATCAGCTTCGGGGCGCAGACATACACTGAGAACACCGAAGGAAATGTATCATCGGCGCTAATGCATGAAAGGTCGAAATCGATCCTTGCCTGGTCATCACAAAAGCTATCAACATCGAAAATAAAGGGCGGATCTGAAAGCGCAGAATCATTCGGGGCGATATCGAGAAAATCCGTTAACGAATCGATTACGGTCGCTATGCTGCCGGTGACCCTGAGCACACCTGTAACGCCCAGTGCCGTGTCGCTGCCGTAATTCTTGACCCAGACAGGCAGGGTGATGATCTCACCGGGATTGGCGCGGCCGTTGTTGTTGCCGCTGACCGTGTCGACGATCTCGTGCTTCAGGTAAGTGACAAAACTGCCTTCCGGGCTGACCAGTATATATCCCTCATAAGGCAAAAGCGTATGACCGGTCACGGTGAGATAGATCGTATCCATACCGGGAACCGTAAAAGAGATAGAAACATTACCTGAAGAATCCGTCAGACCGGTCTCGTATATTATCGTATCTGACTGCATGGCGCAGACCAGCGCGGCAGGCTCGGGCTGACCGTTGACGTTGACGTTAACAGTTATGCTATTGTAGCCCAGATGGACAACCACAGGGTGCGTGATCACCGGTCGCCGCGGGTTGGAGATCCAGATATTCATTTCCGGGTCGCCGATCGTTGTCCAGCCGCGGTATTCGTTCGTCGCCCCGTATAGGTGATAAACATTCATACGGCCTTTCTCGCACGCCTCACCAAAGGTCTTTTTCCCTTCCATGAACACAGCACTGGCAAAACCTTTGTTCACGGCGCTTCGCAGATGAGCCCCGCCGCCAATCACTGTCGTCGTCGAAAAGTAACCGGCTGCGCCTTTCGGCGTTGTCGGAGTGCCCGTCAGGAACCAGCGCTCGGCAACCGCCGGCGTTGCTCCTGTACCCATGCAGCAGCAGGTCATGGACAGCACGATCGGAAGTTTCACGCCGTTATTACTGGCATCGGGATTGCAGTTAAAAGGAGAATACCAGTTGTTAAGGCCCGATCCCCGGTACACGACAAACATGCAACCTTCGTTGACCGCGTTGATGACGTCGGTCGAGTTATCGCCGTAAATATCAGCTAAAGTGTCGATCCCTACATAACCCGCGCCATCCATAAGCTGTGCCCAATAACGCATATTCTCCAGGTAGATCGAGTCGCTCGTCCAGCTACCGTCAGTATTGGCGATCGCCACGCCTTTCAAAAACCTCGAAGTATCGCTCGTATCCGGATGCCTTTCATAGACAAGGATTTTATTGACCACGGTCTTGGCTTCGAGCGTATCATGGACTGTAAGCCGTCCTGACAAGATATCATTGAACACATCCCCGTTCATATCGGTATAGTAATTGTCAGTATATGTACCGGACTGGGGAAATGGTATAAAATTAGGTGCTCCGACCAGCAGTAGGAACTCAGGCTTGATCTGCCAGTTATTGTACGCGTCCAAGATGTAATTCCGGATCTGGTCCGCGGTGGACCCTACGTCCGACAGCCGGACGATCTTTGCACGCATGCCTTTCTTGTGCTTCCATGCTGCGAGCGGCAGAGCGGCGTTATAGAACTGATCGTGCGCGATAACCAGGTATTTGGCGCCGGTCTCCTGACCAAATAGGGATGCTGCAATAATAAAATACAGCGAGATAAGTAATAAAGATTTACGGCAAATCATGGATATTTGCATTGTATGCTTTATATATTATAAGCACCGTGAAGACTTAAGTCAAGTGGCAATGTGACAAGCATAAAAGATGAGGTTGGGAAGATAAGAAGCTGTGAGGCTGCGATTTTTTATCCTTCCATGTATTCAGCTTTTCATAACTTCCCAAACTTAAAAAATTCGAAGTTGAGAGGATAGGAAGTTGGGAGGATATGATCCTTTCTCTCATTATTTCCGCTCTTCATAACCTCTTAACCTCGCCATTTTGGCTCAAATCCTGTTTGTGATTTGACTGCCAAAATGAGCGTCCCGTTTTCGAAGAAAACACGGGGCTACCTTAAAAGAATCGCCTTCTCTGTCCACTTCTCCCCGTCCGCTTCCCCTGCGGTGCCAGTGGCCCCTACGGGACCGATGGCCAGCCGCACGAAATACACGCCGGCGGGGACACGACGACCGTTTTCATCGGCACCGGTCCAAGTGATTTGGTTAAATGGTTGAATGGTTAAATGGTTAAATGATTTCACCAGTCTGCCGGCCGCGTCATAGATTTTGATGTAGTAGGGCAAACCTTCAGGTTTGCTTGACTTAGCATGGCTAAAGCCTTGCCCTACTGAATCTTGCGGCTTACTACTTACTACATACTTTATTACGGTCCGTCCAAAGGAAGGGTTCGGCCATACCCTGAGCCCGCGGAACTCAAGATCATCCTTCATTGACAGCCCCTCGCCCACCGCCTGACCCGGCAGGATGCCAAAATAACGCATTATGGAATCGGCCAGCGCGAGCTTTGTCGACGGCGGCGAGCCGTCCACCATGCCGCCGAATTCTACCGAGATGCCGACCGTCCGGTGATTCGCTGCCACACCGCAATTATTACTGTTATAAACGTTCCTGAGCACGGCGATGCCGTTCCCCGTAGGGTCTATCCGGTCGATGGATGAGCTTTCGCCGGTATAGCTAAAACTCATCTGGTTCGTGAATGTCCCGGACACGCCGATCAGACCGGTGAAATAACCGATATTGCCCTGGATCGCGTCGATCGAAAACTGCGATGCAAAATCATAGCCGCCGCTAAGAGGGTCATTGTACCAGACGTCGCCGCCCTCCAGGTACATTCGCCCGCCGGCATTAAGATGGCGGACGATCTCGAATATATCGGGGTTCGAATATGAGATCGTGTACTTGTTGGGATACATGCCCAGGCTGGCGAAAAACACTTTATAAATATTCAAAAACCCGGCCGGAAAGCCCTGGGTGTAGTCACCCAGATACCCGAGGGCTGCCAGTTTCGTATGCATGACAAAACCGCTCGTGTGGTTGGGATCCGGGTCCCAGACGACGTAATCGCGCTGACCGATATAGACCGTGAAATCCAGCGTGTCGCGGTAAGCGCCGGATTCAAGCACGATTTTTAAGTTCACCGCGTGACCCGCCGGCGACAATGAATCACCCGATATCAGGAAGGGATCAGAATGGTTGGACCCGATACCGTCGGGCGGGAGCAAACCGAAATAGGCTTCGCCGTCGATCACGTGAAAGAATGAATCAGCGCATACCAGCGTGCCGGTGATACTGTCCGCGATCCCCGAACCGATATTATGGAGTTCCAGATATAGCGGCGCCGTATCCCGCGGCATGACATATTTCAGAGTATCGTTCACCCAGTGTTGAGTGATGACAAGCATTGCCGAGTGATTGATCAATTCGATATCATAGATCCACGTTGAATCCAGAGCATCCGAAAGCGTGCACCGCAGCTTGATGACATGCTGGTCAGGGCATCCGGAGTCGACCAGCACATTGAACCCGTCGGCGCCGGTCCAGGCTGTGTCCGCGGGCAGGATATTGCCAAAGCCCTTAAGCGTATCGTGAAGCGTATAATACGGATCGATCGTATCTCTCTGGATCACGCCGGTGACTGCCACGGCGATCGAATCGCCGATATTTTTTATCCACACCGGCATCTCGATGTCTTCTGCCGGATTCACAAAATAGTCACCGTTCCCAGTTCCATTGGCGGTGTCCAGGACCGCGTGTGACATATAAATAAGATACGGCCGCGCGCTGTACACCAGCACATTAAAGAACGATATCCAGGTATGGCTGTCTGCATCGGTCATGACCAGCTTGAGCTTGACCAGGTGACTGTCCGGACAATACTGGTCGATTATAATATTAAAACCGTCCGCCGACGTAAATGCCGAATCCAGGCTGGCAATGTCGCCGATCGCTTTGATTGTATCGGCGATCTGAAAATAGGGATCGGCCTGCGCTTTCTCAAGGATGGCGGTCACGCCGTGCGCAGTGGAATCACCGACGTTGAGCATCCAGACCGCCAGTTCTATATCCTCGCCGTTATTTGGTATGTAATTGCCGTTGCCGCCGGTAGTGTCCAGGACCAGGTGAAAATCGTACATGAGCGAGGGACCACCCTGATAACCGGCCAGGACCGTATCCGTCTGCGGCAAAAGGTTCCTGCCCGTCACCGTGACCAGAGCCGTATCCGAGATGGGGAGTGTATCAATGAACGTTACTGTGCCGCTGGCGTTGGTGCGCCGGTAGTGGTAAACCGTTGTGTCTTTTCTCGCTCTTATGCATACCAGCGCGCTTTCCACCGGCTGATAATCATGCTTCACGGTTACGATTAGTGATTCCCCGATCCATACCCTCGGCCAGTGCGTCACGTCCAGCGATCTGGGCGTGCCGGTCCAGACCGTCATTTCAGGATCGCCCAGGCATGTCCAGGAGTTGTATTCCTGGGTATTCCCGAACGTGTGGACATAAGTCTGACGGCCCCACTCGGCCGCTTTGCCGAGTGTTGCCATGCTGTCACAGAAGATATTCCGCAGGGTACCCTTGGCAAGCGCACTCCTTTTCTCGGCCGCTTCCATCAGCATGTCGGTCGTTCCGTAAAATCCAACCGCGCCCTTAGGCTCGTCCGGTGTTCCGGCATACATCCATTCGTATCCAATCTCTTCGATCGTCGCGCACGTGCCCGAAATAATGATCGGCATTTTGTACCCGTTGTGGCAATCCGTGAGGGGATAGATGTCGTAGAATGGATAGTCCCAGTAATACCCGCCGACCCCCCGGTACAAAATATATGTCCGCCCGTCGTTCCATGCCTGGATCACATCGTCGCTGTTATTATTACCGGCGTACTGCGAAAAGGAATCAACATGCGGGAAACTGGCGTTGTCCATTAGGCGGTGCGCATAATCGGCGTCAGCAAAATACGTGGAGTCCGAGTACGGCGGGTAATCATCTTCGTTGGCGATGGTAACCGCCTTTCTGAACCAGTCCGGGTCGTCCATAAAAGGTGTTTTCTCGTAACCAAGGATCTTGTTGACGATGGTCTTTACATGCACGGTGTCGAACACCCACAGCCGCGCCGGTATCAGTTCGTTGTAGAAATCCCCAACGACATTCGCATAATAATTATCGCTGTACGATAAATCGTAATTGTAAGTAAAACGCACGAATGGGATCTGCTGGGGATTGCCGACCAGCAGCAGGTATTCGGGTTTTATCTGCCAGTTATTATAGGCATTGACGATGTACGATTTTATCTGGGTTGAATCGCTGCCGGTCTCGGACAGGCGGACGATCTTTGCCTTCATGCCTTTTTGCGTTTTCCAATCGGCCAGCGGCACCAGCGCGTCATAATAACTGTCATGCGTAATGATCAGGTAACGCGCGCCGCTCTGCGCAAAAACCGATCCGAGGAACACAGCAGCGAGGATCGCGATCCTTTTCATTTTCTTACGCTTTTCCCTTTATCTTCAATCTTTTTTAACCTCTTATCCTCATAACTTCCCATCTTCAATCCTTTTCATATCCCCGCATCTTTTCGTCTTCTCGTCCCCGCATCCCCTCATCTCCGTGTCTTTCTATCCCCTTACCCACTGATCCCCAAATCCCCTATCTTTTCAATATGACCTTGGCGGTCACAGGTATGTCACATCCGCTCAGCTGGATGAAATAGACGCCGTCAGGTGCCGGACGACCGGCATCATCTGAACCATCCCAGATGATCTGGTTAAATGGTTGAATTCCGCCATACTGCATGGCGGATAAACGGCTAAATTGTTTTATGAACCTGCCTGCTGCATTAAAGATTTGTACTGAAATTTGTGATTTGGAATTTGTTTGGCATTTGGCACTGGGAATTTGGAATTTAACCGTAAGGCTTCTCGTAAACGGATTCGGATAAATTTCCAACTTCCCGTTTCCCGCTTCCCACTTATCTGCTTCCTCGACACCCGTTCCATCGTGCCAGGTCTCGCCGCCGTCATACGTGTAAAGAATGATGCTGGTGCCGCAGGCAAGACCATGGAGCGTGTCTGAAAAGTCGACGTCAAAAAGCGTCGAGGTCGCGGGGTTGGTCTGGAACGTCCAGGTCTGACCATCGTCGTGGGAATGGATTATCGTTCCAAACCTGCCCACTGCCCAGCCCTGCCCGCCCACGAAATCAACTGCCCTCAGGTAGAACGCGTTGCCCGGCACCGTGATCTGGTTCCAGCTGACGCCGCCGTCCGTGCTCCTCAAAACCAGGGCAGCGTAATTTTGTTCGTTGCCGCCCGCAATAATGCCGTTCAGCGCATCGAAGAAGTGAATGTCAAAATAGTCGTCATAGTTCGTGCATAAAAAAAGGGAATCCCAGACCATCCCTCCGTCGGTTGAACGCGCGATGATCGCCTGGCCGATATCCACTGAATCAGGCCAGCCTGATACGATCCAGCCCCTCAGAGTATCAATGAACGACACTCCGTACAGTTCTGGCAGGAAGGTGAATGGTGTGAAATTCACTTCCCAGTAGGCTCCACTGTTCGTGGTCCTCAAAATAACGCCGTCTCCGCCCACGGTCCAACCGTGATTAATATCAACGAATTCCACGCGCGTGGCGTATTTCGAACCACCTCCCCCAAGCTGGATCGCCCAGTTCTGACCGCCATCGCTGGTGTAACATATCTGCCCCAGGACACCGCATGTCCAGACGTTCTGGTTTCCAAAACAAGTGACATCGAAAAACCTGCGGTCGGCCGGGTTGGCCTGCTCGAACCAGTTCACACCGCCGTCGGTGGTTTTCAGGATAATCATGGTATCCAGGGTCACGACCCAACCTGTTGCATTGTCCGGTGCCAGGGTGCATCCATGGAAATTTTGGTATGCGAAACTGGCCGATAAACTCAGGCACCACAGCAGTCCCATAAATATCTTTATATTCCTCATCTATGCTCCTTTCGCGCTACCCATATTTTCACCTTGTTATAATGACTTTTTCAATTACCTTGTTCTCCCCCGATTGTAGTTCAATGAAATAAACACCGGCAGGAAGACGACGGCCCGCATCATCTGAACCGAACCAGGCGATTTGGTTAAATGGTTGAATGGTTAAATGGTTGAATTGTTTTGTTAACCTGCCAGTCGCATCGTAGATCCTTAATGAAATATTTGAATAATCCCCCCCTCTTTTATCCTCCCCCTCGAGGGGGGAGGGCAAGGGTGGGGGTGAATTTTGGAATTGGGAATTGGGAATTTGGAATTTAATTATAAGGTTGCTCCTGGCAGGATTCGGGAATATCTGCAGGTCGAGTTTTCCGCCTATTCCCGCCAGCTTCCCAAGTTCTTCCACTCCGGGATATGGATCCGGCTGGTCCGTGGTAAATTTGATCGCCCGGTTATTGATCAGGGCGGCCGCTCCCGCCGCGTACACATTGGCGTAAGTATACTCAAGACCTGACGTATGTCCGTAGTTCTCAATACCGCACGTGGCATAGTTATGCCAGTGGTCGTCATTGCTGATCTTCTTATACTGGTAGATTATTTCGCCGTCGCCGGTCTGGGTCGGATAATATGCCGGGTCATACAGGACGATCTCAAATGTCTGCAGTTCCGCCGGCACCGGCGAGGTCGGGTTGTGCAAATGCTGGATCCTCGACCACTCGGCAATGAAACGGTGGTTCGCGGCATCGCTATAATAACATACGTTCCCGCTGGAATCGGTGGCATTGGGATCAAGGTCGTCCCAGAACGCAGCCATGAGCAGCGGAGGCCCCAGGCTCGAGAGGATGTGCCAGTTGTACATATCCGCGATCCACGTCGAGTCCAGAGCGGCGTAACCATTGGAGCAGATCGAGATCTTGCTGTAATTCAACCCGTAATACTTGAAACTGAAAGGCAGCGCGACCGTGCGCGTCTGATCGTTCGCCAGCGTCAGGACAGTGCCGGACCCGCCCAGCGCCGGATCGACCTCGACCCAGCTGTAGGCCGGCGTCTCCGTGTACCCGGCGTCGGTATTGTCATAAGCGTAATAACCATAATCGTCAGGTCCTGACGGTGATGCGGTTGTCACCACTCCGATGGTCGTTGAAAAATAAACCGTGTCCCGGAAAGATTGATCTCCTGACAACAGGACATACATATCGATTACATGCCCGGGCGCGAGCTGCGGTGAAGCGTACACCGCAAAACGGTCGCTGGCGTTCTCCGCCGAATCACCAACTGGTATGGTGCCGAAAGCGCCCAGAGAATCATTGACCGAAACACCGGGGTTGCGCGACCTCAGGACCCCGGTAATATTGCCGCCGGCAAGTCGGCCTGAATTCACGATCCAGATACTGAGGTCGGAAGTTTCGCCAGGTTCCAGAACACCGTTCCCGCCGTCCACGATGCGGCAACGCTGTGCCCGGAACTGGGGAGCTTTAACTTCCACCCAGATCACGGAATTCCAGCTGCCCTGGCCAGACGTGACGTTCAGGTTGAATTTTATAATGCGACCATCCTTCGCGCCAGTCGATACCGAAAAAACATACGGTGAACCGGTCGCGGTCCCGCCCGGGCTGATCGCACCAAAGCTCTTTATCGAATCCGTTATGGTCACCAGGGGATCGCTGTCGGTCAGCTTCGCGGTCACGCCGGTAGCGGTTGTTGATGTGCCGTAATTCTTTAAGGTCACGGCCATCTGGATGGTCTCGCCTGGATTGGTCTCCCCATTGTTGTTGCCGCCGGGATCGCTTATCGTGTGGCTGAGATATCCGACATAGACGGCCGAATTATTGACCAGCAAGTATCCGCAGTAAGGGGCGCAGTTATGCTTGGAAACAGTGACGAATAAGGTATCGGGGGTCGTGGTGGAGATCTGAAAATATGCCATACCGCCGGCATCGGTGAAATCGACGGATTTGACCTCGTTTTGCTTGTATAGGCTGACCAGCGCGTCCTTTACAGGCTGCGACGATCCGGTTTGCACCGAAACCGAGATAGCGTTCGTGCCGACCGGCACGGACGACGCGTGGCTGACGTTAATGGACCGGGGTGCCGCGGTCCACAATTCGAGGGATGGATCACCCAGCAGGTTATAGGCGTTGAAATAATATTCCACGCCGCTGTCCGGCGACACTTCGAACGGGAAGTTGAAGTACACCTCCATTTTGCCCCGGTACGTCATTGGCCCAAAACTGTATATGCTGTCCTCGGTCAAACCCCAGTAGATCCCGTAATCCAGGCAGTTGTTCCACCGGCTATGGGTCGTTGGCGTCGTCGCGCCGAAGAAACCGACCGCGCCCTTCGGCGTTACGGGATTGCCGACGCGCAGCCAGGTCTCCGCGAAACACGCCGGGTAATTGAAATTGCAGGTATTGCAGACAATACTCGTTATTACGGGAAGTTTCCACCCGTTCGTGAGGGCTACGACGTCGGTGTTGGTAAAAGTGGGACGGTCCCATCCGTAGGGATCGGCAATACCGCCCCGGTAATTGATAATGCTGACACCCTGGTTCACGGCATTCGTGATCGCGGCCTGGCCGTTGGAAACAGGCGGATCGTATATAGTATCCACCGGGCTGATAGAATGTTGGAGCAGTTTCTCTCTGACCCACCGCTTGGTCGGTATCGGCGTGGTCATCGTATCGTAGGGATAATTGGCAGCGACCATGAGCGCGTGCTTGAACCATGTCGTGTCGGTCGTATAGGGCGTTTTTTCGTAACCCACGATCTTGGCGACCAGGGTCTGCAATTCATTGGCATTCGACACTGATAAACGGCCGACCATTATTTCGGCAATAAAGTCGCCGCCATCGATCAGGCCGTACAGATAATCAGTGATGTTGACCGGGTTTGCCGGCATCGCGAAAGCCGGCAAGCTGTCCTTATCGCCGACGAGGATGACATACTCGGGCGCAGGATCCCAGTTGTAATATGCGTTGCTGATATAATTTTTTATGGATGTGCTGGTATTCCCGGTCTGCGCCAGCGTGGCGACCGTGGTCGTCCAGCCCTTTTTTTCTTTCCAGTCAGCCAGCGGCAAAACCGCGTTGTAGAACGATGCAGGCGTAATGATCAATAAACCCTGCGGCTCGACATGAGGGTCATATTCATAATTCAGAATAAGATTTTTATAAACCGCTGCCTGGCTGGGCGCCAGCCGGACATTATCATAACCGCGGCATGCCAGGCGCAGCACTGCTTTTTTCAAGTTAATCTCCATCCCGCGCTCGACCACCCTGTTGCGGATAATGACCGGATATATCCGGTAGCCCGCCAGGATCATGGCATTTCCTATCTCCGCGAACCCTCCCGGTCCAACATAGTTCTGATCCCCGGAGCTTTCGATGGCAGTCGTATCACAGGCCATGGAGACAATGGTCAAGGCCGGTTCGGTGCTCGAGAATATGAACCTTGTTATCGTACCCGGTCCGGTCTCGCTGCCAGGTGTCAGGCTGATTTCCAGTGACGACGAGTTTTTGGCGAGAATATCTATCTGCGGATCAATACTTGCCGGTAGCAGCGCCGAAATGAGCACGTACGACAGAAGTACGGTCATGGTTGTGTTTCTTCCTGTATTATAACTAGCCCGAGGTCCCTGTCAACAAGACAGATCAAACCATTGTCCGTATGCACTTTGTACGCGTAGGGTGTCTTGATCTCGCCGTAAAGAACCGGCGCGGCCGGCTGCCCCACGTTAATGATCTGAAGACCGCCGCTCCCGTCAGCTACGAATGCCAGACTGTCCTGCACCGAGACTCCCTGAGCGTAGCCGGGCGTGTCATATGACCCGATGATCGCGGGGCTATCCAGGTCGCTCAGGTCGACGATCACCAGGCCGTCATACCCGTCCGCGATATAGGCATATGGCCCGGTAATGAACAAGCTGCGCGCGTTGGACGGCGTGTCCAGCTCGCTGACCAGTGCCGTGCTGTCGGGATGCTGGAGATTGTAGACCAGGAGTCCCATCTGCTCGCATACCAGATACGCAATGGAATCGATCACGAAAAGATCATGGACATTGCCCGGTGTCGAGAACCGACGCACATAGCTCGGGTACTGCGGCCAGCTCACATCTTCCACGATGAACCAGTAACGCGCGGCCACGTAAGCGTATTGCGTGTCCCCTTCCGGGGCCGCGATATTATAAGCGTAAAACCAGGCATCCTGACCTGCGAAAAGCGGATTGGACCGGTCACTCACGTTCAGGATCATCATACCGCCGTCGGAAGCGGCCACGGCGATGTAGGCAAAAGTGTCGCGGACTGAAACGCCCTGGAAGTTCTTCTGGGTGACATATGAACCAACGACAAAGGTCGATTCCGGATCGGCAATGGATACGATCTGCAGACCACCCTGGTCATTGGCTATATACGCGTAGCCGCCCTGGATGTCGACATCCCGGGAATATCCAGGCAACCGGCATTCGCTGATGATCACGAACGCGCCGGTATCATCGACCGGATGATGACAGGCGGCTAAGAAGCAGAGAATTGGGCAGAACAAAATGTTTCGTGCTTTCAGCATAGGGCCTCCTCAGTACGTGAATTCGATCCCGACACCCGCTGTTTGCTTACGGAAATTTTTGAGCTCGCCAACCTGGAGATAAGTGTCGGAAAAAGAATTTCTGAATTCGCATGAGTAGTTCAGAACAAGACGCAGTCCGGTCAGCACCGGGACTTCCCCGGCCAGACGGATCCGGTTCCCGAGGTCAGCCCGGCCGCTATGGGGCGAATCGATCAGCGACCCAAGGTCGGTCGTGAACAGCCGGTAAGCTATCAGGTAATCAAAAGTGACCTCAGAAAGCCGCGGCACCTTTGTCCTCATTGCCAGGATTATCCGGCCCTGGTGCTGAACATAGGAAATATCGGGCACTGGCCCCTGCGCCCTGGAATCCTTGAATTCATAGGACAATTCAGGTTCGAAATAATTACTTGCACGCAGCACCGTCTCCAGCTCGAACCGATAGCTCTCCGAATCATAAACGTCAAAACCCTCAATGTAATTATCAAACTCGCGTTTGAACGAAGCCGACGCGGTCATACCGGTTTTCACACGGTAGGTTCCTTTCATCGTTATCAGGTGCTCAGTGAACCGGCACCCTGCGTAATCAGTGCCCGCTGGTTCCTGGTAATAGCGGATCAGATAATCCGGCATGAACAGATAGTCGATCTTTACGGCGAAACGGCCGAACGCCTGTCTGATGCCGATATTGTAGACGGCATAGTTCTTTTCTTCGTTTATATAATAACCGCGGGTTGACAGCGCAAGGTTTGCGGTCGTGGTGCGTCCCTTTGTGGATTTATTCCTTAAAAGGAGTTCCAGACTGACGTCGTTAGTCAGATCATCGTAGGTCTCAAAAGGAAAACGTTCGGGATTCGTGTGTGCCATGAACTCGTCCAGATATTTCCGGGAATAGGAAAAAATATTGTCATCATACGACAGGATGGCTCGGGCGGATAGCGAGTAATCAAAGAACGCGAACAATGCCAATAAGAGCGTCATGGTGGGTTACTCCGATATTTCATTTCTGTTTTACCAAGCATCGCAACCCGGCGCTTTCCGTCCCGCTGCCGCCGACCGTGATCTCGAAACGGTGTTTACCTTTCTTTACATTCACGTAGAAGCTGTGGGGGTTGGACGGAACCACATCGGGGCGGTTCTGATACGAAGTGGTCTCTGACCGGTACGCGCGGAATGTGCTGTTTTTCACGATCCGGCTGTTCTCCTTGACCACAATACTGTAGACCTGTTCGTTGTTCATGTCCATGGCATAGGCCAGGCGCGATATAATCTTTAATTTCTGGGGACCCGTGATCTCCAGCATGATCGGTTTTGACCTGGTGGTTTCGTAGTAATTGATGATCTTTTCATCCTCGACGGCCTGCAGTTTCTCGCCGTACTCGGCCGGCACGATATCGGACCACTGGGCCGGTGATTCGTAGGCGAACTTGAGGAGCACGGAATCGGCCGGCGCTGTCCACAAGATGAACCGGTACATATTTTCGCCCGGCGGCACGTTGATGTAGAACGAACGCCATTTGCTCAGCCGTGTGGAGCCGAGACGAGCGACCTTTGACCGTTCGGTCTCGAACGTGACGAACTTCTCCTTCACGTCGTTCTCTTGCATGATGAGCTTATAACCCTTCACGCCCTTGTCTTCCGCGGGCCATGGTATCCTGGTATAAACACGAAGCCAGGTCGGCCCCTGCGCTGTGACCGTCAACGGCTGGGCTTTGGTCACCAGATGATATGATTCCGCCTGCGAGGTTTGGATCTTGATCGTCACCTCGCTCGCCGATTTCACGCTGCTGATCTGCCCGCATAGTAATGCCGCCAATATTATTCCGGTCATGGGACCTCCTTTTTTCCTTTCCCGGTGATCGCGCGTTTGACATAGTGGTCAACGTCGATGCGAAGGACAACAAAAAGAATAATGAACATGATCGCCGCAAAGAACGTTGCCCAGAATACCGAATAGCGGGCTTCATAAAAGATTCTGCCTTTACCCGGCCGGGGCAGCGGGATCGGAGCCCTGGGTATTTCATATTCGCGCGCGAGTTGATTGACATCATCGAGGTTGATCACCGGTATCCCAGAACGCAGGAATTCGCCGACCAGACCCCTGTTGATCGAGAACTGGACCTGGTCAATGACGCCGGAAGGTACTTCAGACCCCGCCAGGGCAACGGCGCTGCCGCCGACATTAACCAGCGCGGCCAGCGACCGCCCGGCCGCGTACTCCTGGTAAAGGGCTATCCTGTTTTTAACCGCCGCTTCCAGGTTCTCAGCTTTGATGACCCGGACCTGGTTACGCTCCAGCGACTGGATTATCATATCCCGGCCCTCGGGGCTCAATCCCCGGCCGATATCATCAACGCCGCCGATCGAACCGGCAAGGGTACGGTCCCTGATCATTCCCTGGTCGTAAAGATAACGCTCCATGTCCAGGTAGGTGAACGCGGGATCGTTCGCGCCCCACATTGACGCGCCGCCGGAAGCGATGATCACCGGTTTCAGTCCCAGAACCTCGCCGGCGGCGATAACCGCGATGTTGAGCACCGGGAACGAACCGGTAAACGACACGGCGACCGCATCGCCTTTTTTCACACCGCACTGCTCCAGCAGCTGCACGATCACGGCCGCGAAATTCGGGTTCAATGCGGTCAACTTCGCGGTAAGATCGCCGGGTTCGGTCGTGATCAGCGAATTTTGCAGACCGACCATGCCTGTTTCATTGGGATCGTTGATCGGGTCGATCACCAAACCGTCGCTCAGCCGCTTTTCCCTTATCGAGGACATGAGCTGCGAGGTCAATTCCGAAGCGGCTTTCTTTTCCTGATAATGGCTGGCGAACATCCTTACCCTGACATTCAGCTCGATCACCATGAAGGCGAGCGAGAGCAGGCCGATAATGACAAGAATGTACAGCGGCACTTTTTCCGTTCTTAGTTTCAGCTTCATGGCTTATGATGTCATGGCGCGATCACACCGCCGGTAAGGACGATGATGATGAAACGCACCAGGATTGAGACGATCATCATGGCGCACATGGTTTCGGCAATGCCCTGCCTCTGTATCCAGTAGGCGACTAGACCGGGCACGACGAAACCGATGGTGGCAATATCGATGGTCTGAGCTGAAAACGTGATCGGGGGGAATAGTTTCGTAGCATAACCAAGCAGGTACCCGATGATTATGCAGATGATAAGCAGACGCCTTCCATACAACAGTACGTAATGGCCTATTACCTTGACGATCAAAAAGGTAATGATGCCGATCGCTATCGTGCTGATGATCTGAACGGGCTGATGCATGTACATGGCGATATAACCGGGCACGACAACGCCGCCCGCCGCGAGTCCGATCGTTTCAGTGAAAAGGAGACTTATGAACATGCCCAGGCCGATCGCGACGATCAACATTTTCGCTCCGCGAAAATAAGATGACAGCGATTGGATCGTTTAAAATTCGTTGCATTATCGCCGCAATCTATCTTTATCATCTCCGTAATCATTTGCTCGCCTTTTGCCCGAAGCAAGCGATCAGGCTCTCGCCGTAGCCGACGATGTTTCCGATCGCGAATATCTGCGATCGGTCACGGATCCGGTCACCGACCGCATTGACGACATCCTCGACCTTCTTGCCGCCAAGGTTCAGGATCTTTTCCCGACCGATCCCTGACGCCAGGACCTTTTTCACGAAAGGCATAGTGTTGGCGCCCGTCGCGAAATACATCTCCGCCGGCATTTTTTGGCTCACCAGATCGGCCATCTGCAATGACCGGTCGATCCGGTCGCTGCGACAATTGACCAGGATATACGTATGGACGCCCGGCTCCGATAGCTGTTCGAAGATACGATAGGTAGAATCCGGGTCGTTGGCCGCCAGCGCATTGATAAGTGTCGCGCGCTTGCCCCCCAGATCAAGGTCGTACTTCTGGAGTACTCCGGGATCCGGCCGGCAGCGGTAGAGCTCCTGCAGGACCTGATCTCTTTTCAAGCCGAGGGATGAACATACCGCCAATGCCAGGGCGACATTTTCCTGGTGTTCATAGTACGGGAATCTGGCCATTTCGCCGGCGCTGATATCGTTCGGCTGACTTTGGATGATAGTTATCCCGCGTTTTGAACATAGATCTTTCATTAAATGATAATAGTCCTGTTCTGCCGTGATCACGGTGGAGCCGCGCGGGACCGCGTTAATAAAGTGCCGGGCAATATCGGCCAGGGTCGGCCCCATGACGTCGAGATGGTCAGCGCGCACATTGGTGATCGCCACGATCTTCGGCTGGACCAACTTGGTCTCTTCTGTCCACTGTAGGTCAGGCCGCAGGGACATGTTTTCAAAAACAATGGCGTTCAGCCCGTTACTGACCGCTTTCCCTACCATCGCGATCTGTTCTTTGATATTCGCCTTTCCCAGCCGTACGATCGGTATTTCATTTAAGTTATTCAGGATCATGCGCGGTTTGGTACCGGTCGTTTTCGACATCACTTTGTGGTTTCCGGCTTTCAGGCCGGCTCCCACCAATCTGGTGACCGATGATTTGCCCCGGGTCCCGTTTACGATGATCCTCAAGGGAATGAGTTTAAGGTTTTTTTGGTGCTGGAGCCATTCTCGGCGGCCGATGATCAAAAAAACAACAAGTAATGCCATGAGAATAAATATGCCGTAGTTAGATTGCACTATATAATATATCCACAATTAACCGAAAATCAAGAGGAATATCAATTAAGAAGGGGAGGCGAGTGCCTCCCCTTCTTAATTGATACGAAAATGATCCCTTACTTCAACCATACGATCTTTTTCATGGATGTTTCGCCATTGATCGCCAGCCGGCAGAAATATACGCCCGCCGGTAGTCCGCGTCCTCCGGCATCTTCACCGTTCCAGCCCGCGCTGTACGTACCTGCCGGTTTCTTTTCATTAACCAGCTGTACGACCTCTCTACCCTGGATATCGCAGATCGAGACGATCACAAACCCGGGCTTTTCGACCGTATAGTGGATGACCGCGACGCCATGCGCCGGGTTTGGCGTGGCATCGATCTTCATCCTGGTGTATCCCGCATTGTTCTCATCGGCGCCCACCAGAAGGCTCCAACGGTACATGCCGGCCCCCTCGGTTCCGCAGAACAGCCAGTTGCCCTGGTTTATGCCCAGCGATGTGACATAGGTATTCTGCAAACCGCTGTTAATTGCCATCCAGCTGCCGCCACCGACCGTGCTCATGTAAACGCCGGTGTAGGTCGCAGCATAGATCTCGTTCTCGTTGGCCGGGTTGATCAGAACAGCATACACGTTCGTGCACCCGCTGTTGGTCCAGCTCGCGCCGGCATTGGTCGATTTAAAGACGCCCGAAGACGAACCCGCATAGATCGTGTTGGCCTTGGTCGAACCGATCGCAATGTCGTTCACGGTTCCGCTCAAGCCGGTGCTTGATAAAAACCATGTATTGCCGGCATCCGTGCTTTTATATAAACCGGTATAGCCACCGGCATAAACTACGCTGGAGTTCGTGTGATCGACGCGCAGCGCATTGCATGTCCCGTAGACCGTGGTGAGTGTCTCCCTCGCCCAAGTTGTTCCACCGTCCGTGGACTTGGAAACCGCCATCAGGTAGGTGGTAGTGTAAACATATCCGCCGCTGTAAATTATGTTGTTGTTGTTGGGATCGATGACCAGCGCCCCGCCATCAGCGTAATAACTGTCCAGAGGGCTTGACCAGACGGACCCGCCGTCTGTGCTCTTGTAGAGCTCGGCGTTGCCTCAGCCAGACCCCTCTAACGCGTAAACGATATTGGGATTGGTATTATTCACCGCGAATTCGCAGATATTGCCGCACCCCACCGGCGTTGGTACCTGCGCCCAGTCGGTTCCGTTGTTCGTGGTTTTAAAAACACCGATCGCTTCGAACGAAGTATACATGGTTGACGGTGACGACGGAGCGGCCGCGAAACTGCAGATAGAACCGAGATTAAGATTGTTGTTGGTATTGGACCAGCTGGTACCGCCACTGGTCGTCTTGAAAACACCGTTATTATCAGCGGCATAGACCCTCGAGCTTGATGACTGGCTCACGGCCAGGCCATAGAAGCCATACCCGGCAAGTCCTGTGTTCACTGAAAACCACGATGCGCCGGCATTGGTCGTCTTGTAGATCTCATTGTAGCCGCCAGCGAATGCCTCATCGGGAGTGGCAATACTGGTGGCCATGGAGTAATTGTAGTAGTTGGTGCTGGTTTGGGTCCAGGAACTGCCGCCATCGGTCGATCGGTAGATACCGCTCAAATAGGTCCCGGCGTAGACAATACTGGAATTCGTCGGGTGAACCGCCAGTGAATATATATAGTATGCGCCGGACGGGATCGTCCCGGTTATGTCGGTCCAGTTCGTACCGCCGTTTGTGGTCTTAAAAACTGCCGGGTAAGTGCCGAGGCTATCGCTCCAGTATCCGCCAACATATGCCGTAAGGGGATTCAAGCGGTCAACAGCGATGCAGTTGCACTGACCTTGGACCGTATTCAGCGTGGTCGTGCTCCAGGAAACACCGCTGTCCGTGCTTTTAAAAAACGCCATTACCCATTTGGCACCATCCCAACTCATACCTGATGCATAAACAGTAGCCGGTGTACCCGGGATGTCGATGATGCCATAGATGTACTTGTTTGACATCGACGTGGACGCCCAGTTGACACCACCATCGGTCGTTCGGTAGATCACGTGCCCGCTTCCGGCATAAAGTTTATTATTGTTCGTGGGATCGATCGCAAGACAATAGGCCTGATTGGCGATCGAACCGACCGTGGTCCAGTTGATTCCGCCGTTGGTCGATTTGGCAACATTGGTCGGGCTGTTGTTCGAGGTCACGTAGACAATGTTATCGTTAATATAAGAAACAACCGCTGACCTTGCATCACCACCGTACGGTCCCACAGCTTCCCATGCGCCGAACGCGGTCATACTGACTGTGAGGACAATTAATATCGGATATCTCATGTTCACTGATAACCTCCTTTTCTTTAATTCTAACTAAAATTTTTTTCATAAAGCTATGTTAAAAACCGCCTTCAATCTTTTATGATCCCGTATCCTCCCTTGTTTAGTCAACTATACTTAAGTATATTAACAATTAGCAAGTTGTCAAGTACCTGTTTGACCCGGCTGTTTTTTATCAAGGGTAGAACATTCTTGTTTCTGATCCCCTTGATTTTAGACTGCTTTTAAGTATTATCATTCATGATCGGCCATTTAATAAGATATACCCTGGTACCTGTTTTGCTGCTGGTGATAGCCTGTGTCCAGTATGTCCGTTACACGCCCGACCCGGTGAAAGACATTGGCCAGTGGGTGGCAAATTTCAAACAGCAGCAGTCATTTGAGTATGAATACCGCATGAAAACGAATACCATGTTCATTCAGGCAGGCGGGTCCTGCGTGGCCGGCCGCGCCGAACGCAACAAAGTCCAATGGACATCGCAAGGTTCTCCGGCATTGACATATGAATACGTCGGGTTGGGCGATATTGAATACCAAAAAAAGGACGGAAAGTGGGAACAATCAGCCCGCGGCGAGGAATCCAACATGTTCGCGCAGGTAACACGGATGCTGGATTTCGATAAATTTGAGTTCATAAACGACAGCCAGCCTGGCGTATATGCCTATCGATTTAAAGCGAATGTTCCGTTCCTGGCGCCAGACAAATGGAAACAGATGGTCGGGACCCTTTTGATCTCCAGAAAGACCTGCCTTCCGGTGTTCGTATGGGCCGGATTGCCTGATTCCTCGGTATACTGGCAGGTTTCCATTACCCGGTATAACAAGGTAAAGGATATCAATTCGCCCGTTAAAACATGGGTAGACTATGTCTTACGCAGCCGCGACAGCCTGATCGACGCTAAACAATTGAATGGATATCTGAAAAAAAGGCTGGCTTCGCTGGGCATATCATACAAACTCAACCGGAAAGATTCTCTGTTTGTACTCACGACCCAGGCACAATATAATCAAGGGGACGTCGATGACATGTTAGGCACGATGGCACCAGTGTCGATCTACGGGCTCGCCGAAACCCAAAATAACGCCAAGAAGGTCAGCCGATTGGCTGGAACTGACCAGCCGGTATATCTGGACGGTTTGATCGCAGACCAGTCCGGCATAAAATCGGCGCTGGTCCAGTTTGACAATATTTCACGCCCATACCTTTTGATCACGCTCAAGGACAAACGGGATATCCCGCCTCGCGTATGCCTGGAAATAAACAACTCCATCGTCAGTATCATCACCATTGACAAACCAGGGAAATTGAGTAAACTTTATTTCTATATTACCATCATGGGATATTTTCAACTTAATATTCTTAAATCATCACTTAACCAGGGATTGCCATTGATCGAGGTGAAGGACGTACCCAAGGGGATTGATTGATCGGCATAACCCTTTTTATCTATACGATAATCCTGCTGGTCCTTTTTGTCTATTCCCTGCATTCTTACATCCTTATTTTTTACTACCTTAAGTTCAAGATCCTGACAAAATGGTTTGAAAAACACTTCCCCAAGCGCTTAACGCCAGCATTCTATCCTGTGGTCACGGTCCAGCTCCCTATTTATAATGAAAAATACGTGGTCCACCGGCTGGTGGACAGCGTCATGCGCCTCGATTATCCAAAAGACAAGCTGGAAGTGCAGATTCTTGACGACTCTGACGATGAAACATCGCTGATCGCCGCCAATCTCGCCAATACTTACATCGCCAAAGGTTATGACATAAAACACATCCAGCGCGGCACGCGTCATGAGTTCAAGGCAGGAGCGCTGCATTATGGCGTAAAGAGAGCGCGCGGCGACTTTCTCGCGGTCTTTGACGCCGATTTTGTCCCGCCGGTCGGATTTTTGAAAACCCTTATCGGCGAGTTCGAGAACGACGACGTCGCGGCGGTCCAGGCGCGGTGGGGCCATCTTAATCCAAACGAGTCATCGCTTACAAGGAGCCAGGCGATCAGCCTCGACAACCATTTCGTGGTCGAGCAGGAAGTCAAATCGCGGGCGAACTTTTATATTAATTTCAACGGCACCTGCGGGATCTGGCGAAAAGCGGCGATCATGGACGCGGGTGGCTGGCAGGGCGACACGCTTGCCGAAGACCTTGACCTGTCATATCGGGTTCAACTCAACGGCTGGCGGATCGTTTATCGAGGCGACTGCGTGGTTCCGGGAGAACTGCCGGACAGCGCCGACAGCTACCGGATCCAGCAGAACCGCTGGGCAAAAGGAACGATCCAGGTTGCGGGTAAACTATTGAGCACGATCATGAGATCGAACCTGCGACCGGTCGCGAAGTATGAGGCTTTTGTTCACCTTACCTGCCACGTCAACTTCATCGCCATGGTCTTCATCGCCTTGTTGTCGCTCCCGCTCGTATATTTCAAGGTCGAGGAGATGGTACCGGACTCCTATTTTATCCTTGCCTCATTCTTCACGATCGGCATTTTCGGTTACCCATTCCTGTATGCCCTGTCGCAGCGCGAATCATATAAGGGTTACATGAAAAAACTGCCCTACATCGCCAGCGTCATCGCCTACAGCATGGGGCTCTCGCTATCCAACGCCAAAGCTTTATGCGAGGCGCTGTTCAAGAAAAGGAACAGTTTCACCCGCACGCCCAAGAGCGGCGGTTCCAGGCAGAATTACCGCCAGGACACGAAATTCATCATCCCGTTAATGGAGATATTGTTCGGGCTTTACATGTTCATCAGCCTGATCTATGTCACGGTGAACTTTCAACTCATCCTCATTCCTTTTTTGATGTTCTATAGTTTTGGTTTTCTCAGTCTGGGTCTTTCATCGTTTAAACAGGTCAACGTCCCGGTCAAACCCCAGGAGGCATTATGCTCAAGAGAGAACTCCTAGATATCCTGGTGTGCCCGAAATGCAAGGGTGAACTGGATTACCGTAAGGACCCGGAAGAACTTGTATGTCATGCCTGCCTGCTCGCTTACCCGGTAAAAGATGACATACCGATCATGCTTATCGATGAAGCGCGGGCTACAACCAAGACAGAGAAAAATAAAAAATAATAGCTGGGGGGTGTCCCTATGCGGTTTTTAACCCTGATCACAATTCCTTTTTTATGCACGGCGGCCGTCATCCAAACATTTTCTGAAAACGGCCTGGAAATAACCATTAGACCGGACCTGCTCACAAAGGACGAATACCGGTTCGACGAAGCCGTCTGGCTCAGCGATTTTGGCGAGCCGGACTTGCCTTCCGTGATTCTAACGGTCGGTATTCCCCAGGGTGCGACAGCCGATGTCCGGGTCCTGGAGAATCAGCAGTCGGTCATGGAGAACGTCATTGTCGAACCGGCGCGCCCGCTTGCCGTCTATGAAGAACCGGCGCCTAAAACGATCAGCGTGCTGGGGCCGGTGTACCGCCGGAACGAAATATTCCCGAAAGAGGCAGTCAGCGTTTCCGCGCCATCGTACTACCGCGATCTTAACACCATCACCATCACGGTCCATCCGGTGCGTTGCAATCCCATTAAAAAGCAGGTCTCGGTATCGAACAAGATACGCCTGTCCATTTCTTTCAAAGGAAAACCAGTGATCAGGGCCGTTCCCCCAGATCTTTTTGCGCCCGTTTACCGCACAACCGTCATCAACTATGACCAATGTAAGTCGTGGCGGCGTGAACAGGAAAGGAATGGCGCGAACCCGTTCTCAGGCCATACCTGGTTCAAGATCGAGGTCACTGAAGAAGGTTTGTACAAAATTGGATATGATGAGCTCAGAAAAGCCGGGCTTGATCCCAGGCAGTTTGATCCGAACACCATGAAGATCTACACCATTACCTATGATGATCTACCGGGGAACGTCCACCAGCCGTTCGCTGATTCGCTGGTCTCGGTCCCGGTATTTTTGTCAGGCGCCGATGATGGCATGTTCGACAAGGACGACTATCTGCTTTTTTATGGACTACCGGCAAGTCATTATACCACGGATTCAGCCCTGGCATGGCTGGAAAACGGTTTTACATATGCGAACGTTTACTGGTTCACGTTCGGCGGTGAAGCGGGCAAACGCATGGCCGTGACCGATGCGACCTGGGATGGCTCGGCGCCGGATTCCACGGCTAATGAGATCGTGCACCTTGAACAGGACGTCGGCAATATCCCGCGTTCCGGCACCAACTGGTACTGGAAAGATATATCACCCGGTAGCGGACCAACCGGCGGCGCTGAGTTCAATATCCAGCATCCGCATGCGTCGGGCGCGGTGCGAGTGACCGCCGCTATCTTCCCCCTTTCATCGCCGGGTCCTTTCGGGTACGAAATGCTGCTCAATGACGAAACCATTTGCTATGATACCATCGCGGTTATAGGCCACGATCGGTGGCCGCCTACTTACATCAGCGGGTACGGTTCGATCGATGGCGATTCGTCGCTTTTCGCTTTCAATATAATAAGGCTGTCCGGGAACACATCTAATTACAGCGTGCTTTTCAACAGCCTGGACATCCAATACCGGCGGGTAGCGTACCTGGATTCCCCGTTCCATTCATGGCTGGCAGCGCCGGGCGCGTACACCATGAAATGCCTGGATGCTGATCCCAGGCCGTTCGTCCTGGACATCACCGATCCATTCGTACCGAAAATAGATTCGGCAACGGTTCAGGGCAGCACATTATTGCTGTCTGGAACAGCGGATTCATTCCAGCTGCTGTATTTTTCCAAACTCTCCCTGACCAAACCGGCCGTTCTCATCGCGGCTGAACCGGGCCGGCTCAGAGAACCGGACGCGGGCGCCGAATATCTGATAATCACCCACCGCAAGTTCTACAACGCATTGATGCCCCTGGTGGAATACCATCGGCGCAAATATTCGACCAAGATCGTCATGGTGGATGATATCTATAACGATTTCAATTACGGAAAATTCGATCCTTTTGCCATCAAGCATTTCCTCCACTACACCACGGACAACTGGACACAGTATCCGACCTACGTCCTGCTGGTCGGGGATGCGACCTACGACTACAAGAACAACCTGCAAAAGGAAAATCCACCCAATTACGTGCCGATGATCGACACGGGGACCATACTCGTGGGCAACCCCGGCATGCCGCCGAATTTTATCTACGAAGGTGAATTTGTCAATTTCGAAGGCTTTGAAGACATGATCCTCGGCCGGATCACGGTCCGGACGACCAAGGAAGTAAGGGATTTCACCGACAAAATGATCAGCTACGAGTCCAAAGACATCGACGGCATCTGGAACAAGCGGGTCCTGTGCGCCGGTGACGATGAATGGGCCACTAACTATGGGTGGGAAGGACCCATGCACTGCCAGTGCTGCGAATCCATGTTCGTCCCGGTAGCCGAATCCATTTACAACCACGTCAAGGTTTACATGGTCAGCTATAAGCCGTTTAACTATGATGCGAATACGACAAAACCGAACGCGCAGGGTGATTTCATCAAGGAGATCAACCGGGGCGCGTTGCTTGGCGCGTACATCGGGCACGGCAACACGCATCAGCTCTCCCACCAGATCATTTTTTACCAGCAGACCGATATCCCCAAGATCAACAACGGGCGCCGCAACGGGTTGTATTATTTCGGCTCCTGCACGGTCGGTCGTTTTGACGATTCAAATTACGAGTGCATCGGCGAGGAATTCGTCCGGATACCTGACGGCGCGATCGGCACGATCGCCGCTTCCTGCGGCACCAGCAATTACGGCAACCAGGCGATCGGCATCCGCCTGTTCCAAATGGTCACCGATCCGGATACGAACTGGACCATGGGTCAGTATTTTATCGATGCGAAACGGTTCGGCGACCGTCACTACCTGCTTATCGGCGATCCCGCGACCGAACTGCGCAAGGTACAGCGCCGCATGAACCTGACCGCGACCCCGGACTCGGTGCGGCCCATGGAACTGTTGAAAGTTACGACCGGCGAACCGGCTTACTATATCTCGGCGTTCGTGCGGAACGGCGACACGATCCCGTATTTTGACGAGACGACCATAAACCGGATCGCCGGGTATGTGTACCGCCTGGTCCAGAGCAGCCCCAGTACATTTGTCCCGTTTGGCTACTATATCGACGGCAAGGAATTTTACAAGGGCTTCTGGAACACCGATACCGCGCGGTTCCCTGCACCGCGGATCGTAACAAATGATCTCCCGGTTATCAAGCTGAGCACCTATAAAAATTTCCTGAGCGGTCATCGGGACTCGCTGCCGGTCTACGGCAGCGCCCTGCCTTCGACCGACCAGACCGGTCCGGCCGTCACGCTCTATGACGGCGGTCGCAGGTTGAACGACGGCGACTGGGTTGACTCGGCATTCGTTCTGACCGGCACGGTCAGCGATGAAAGCGGTATCAATCTCTTGAATTCAAAGGAGGACGCCCGCGGTTTCTACCTTTACATCAACCAGGATGTCGAGGAGAAGATCGATCTGCGGAATTTCTTCCTTTACGACCAGAATTCCTACACCGAAGGCAAGTTCAGCACCAGCATCCTCCTCCCTGAATCGGTCGACACCATAACCGTCAACGTAAATGATAACAATTTCAACCAAACGACTTTGAAGGTGATCCTTAATACCGAGCAGTTCGGCGGGATATCATTAGAGGACCTTCTCGTGTACCCGAACCCGGTCTTGGACCGTAAGGGTTTATGGTTCACGTTCCGGCTCACCGCATCCGGCACCGTGAAGCTCCGAATCTTCAGCATCGCGGGGCGGCTGATAAAGGTCATTGATCCGCAACCCCGTGGCGCCGGGTATAATCAGATCTTCTGGGATGGTCTGGATGAATACGGTGAGGAATTGAGCAACGGGGTTTACCTCGTGCAAGTAGCGGCTGAAGCGGAAGGACATCAGGACGAAGTGACGGAAAAATTCATCATCGCGAGGTGATCGGCCGTATGGATCCAAGCGGGTAACCCGGGGACGAAAAATGACAGGGAGCATACTTTCCAGCATCGACACAAAATCACAGATCGCAAAGGTCACACTGTATGGCGTTTTCGACCAGCAGGGCGTAGCCGCGCAGATCTTCAGTTCCCTGGGTCAGCAGGGGTTCAACGTTGAAGCCATCACGACCACGCAGCGGGGCCGGAAACGCGCCGATATCTCGTTCGCGGTCCCAGAACAGGATATCCCCCGTTTAACAAGGCTGATCCATTCGATGAAAGTACGTTTTGGCGCGAGAAAGGTGAGCATTGACCGAAACCGCGCGCTCCTCATCCTTTACGGCGCGAAAGGGTTTGCCGCCCCGGGCGCAGCGGGACAGATCTTTGCCAAGTTTTCCGAACTTGGCATAAACATTGAGATGATCAGCTCGTCATTATCCATCCTGGCGCTGGTCATCCCACGCGAAAAGGCCGGCGCTATCACTGAAGTGCTGAAGCAGGAATTCGTCGCCGGTTCTGGAGCTTAGTACCTGCCTATGGCTGCAAAGCCGCTGGCGGCTTCAAGGCCCGAGTATTCTCCTCGATCGATAGGAAAACATAGATCATATCAGACCATGCCAGTAAAGCGATAAAATAAAAGGCACCCAGAATAAGCACGGTAAAGGCCATGACCACGCCACCCATGGCTCCATACGCGCCGTAGCTGCCGCCGTACGGACCCGCGAATCTCGGCAGGGCGGCTCCGGCCACCAGGCATACGAGGAACAGGATCACGGCCAACGCGGCATCGATCCAAGCCAGGACCTTCAAGACTACCGCAATGATCCTTAAAGCGGTGAACTTTTTTTCCATATAAGCCCCCTTTGTTGTATGATTTTTTTCTTTTCTAATTACTGATCACTGGTTACTAATTACTGATTTCTAGTCACTGTTTTCAAATTACCAGTTACCAATAACCAATTACTATTTCTTTTGCTCCGCGTGATGCTTGATGACCCGCGCCTGCGCAATGTAGATCGTGTCCTCGCAGATATTGGTGGAAAGGTCGGCGATCCGTTCCAGGTTCCTCGCCACAGAGATGTACTGCAGGGCGGCGCCGATCTTATCCGGCTGCTCGAGCATATGAGTGAGCATGATCCTGGTTATGTCATTTCGCATCTCATCAACGACGCTGTCCCGTTCACACACTTTCTGCGCCTGCGTTGCGTTATTGCTCATGAAACTATCGACGCTGTCCTTAAGCATTTCGCTGACGATCGTAACCATGGTCCAGATCGTGCTGACGGGCTTGATCCGGGGCGCCTCGGCGAGAAAGTGCACGCAATCGGCGATATTGACGGCATGATCACCCATCCGCTCCAGATCGCTGTTCATCTTTATGACCCCGATCAGGAATCTAAGGTCAGCACCCACGGGCTGATGGCGCGCGATGAGCTCAACGCATCTTTCCTCAATGGCGATCTCCAGCTTATCGATCTCTTTGTCGATCTCGCGGATGTGCTGCGCGTTCTTTATATCTCGCTTTTTCAGGGCTTCAAGTGACTTATGGATCGATTCCTCGACCATGGTCGCCATCTTGAAAATATCATTTTTCAATTCTCTGAGCTGTTCGTCAAAATGGATATCCATACGCCTCCTTCAAAAATCAACCAAACCTTCCGCTGATGTAGTTGAAAGTCCGTTCATCAGACGGATTGGTGAACATCTTGCTGGCCGAATCGAATTCGATCAATTCACCCAGCAGCATAAAACCCACTTCGTCCGCGATGCGGGCAGCCTGCTGCATGTTGTGCGTAACGATAATGATGGTATATTTCTTTTTGAGTTCGATCATCAATTCTTCGATCCTGGTGGTAGCGATCGGGTCAAGCGCGGAACAGGGTTCATCCATGAGCAGGATCTCCGGCTCGACCGCCAGTAAACGCGCGATGCACAACCGCTGCTGTTTTTCCAGGGAAAGTTCAAGGGCGCCTTTCTTTAATATACCCTTGACCTCTTCGAACAGATCGACCGCTCGGAGCGAACGCTCCACGATCTCATTGAGTGTCCGCCGGTCGGACATGGACCATACCCTCGGCCCGTAGGCGATATTGTCGAATATCGACAACGGGAACGTGTTGGGCCGCTGGAAGACCATGCCCACCTTTTTCCTGAGCATGGTCAGGTCACAGAGCGGCGAGAATATGTTCTCCCCGTCAACGATGACACTGCCGGTCACGTTAACGCCCTCGATCGAATCGTTCATCCGGTTAAATACCCTCAGCAACGTCGATTTGCCGCACCCTGACGGACCGATGATGCCCGTGATCAGGTTCTCCCTGACCTTGAGGTTGACATTGATCAGGGCATGAAATTTTTTGTAAAAGAGATTGAGACCACTGGTCTTGATGATCATCCGAACCTGCCGCTGATGTAATCATTGGTGCGCTTGTCACGTGGGCTGGTGAATATCTTCTCGGTCCGGTCCATTTCTATCAGCTCCCCGGACAGGAAGAATGCTACCCGCGTGCTGACCCTCGCCGCCTGCTTGGTGTTATTGGTCACCAGGATGAACGAATACTTGCTCTTCAATGATTCCATGGTGCTTTCAACTTTGGTGGTGGATATCGGGTCAAGTCCCGAGCATGGTTCATCCATCATGATGACCTCCGGCCTCAGGGCTAGCGTGCGGGCGATGCACAGCCGCTGCTGCTGGCCACCGGACAGCGTGGACGCGGAATCAAACAACCGGTCTTTGACCTCGTCCCACAGATTGGCAGCGGTCAGCGACTCCTGCACGATATTATCCAGCTCGCGCCGGCTGTGCCGGTTGTGCAACTTTGGGCCGTAAGTAAGGTTTTTGTATATGGAACCCGGCAGAACAATGGGGGACGCGAATATCAGGCCGATCCTTCGCCTCAGATCATTGATGGAAATGGCGTCTATATCAGTACCATCGAGCAAGATACTGCCATCATACCGTGCATTGTCCGTTTCAGGCAAACGGTTGATGGCCCGGAGCAGGGAACTCTTACCTGAATTGGCGGGTCCAATGACCCCCAGTATTTCGTTTGAGTGGATGACGAGGTTGACATCCCGCAATGCCTGGATCTCATTGTAGTAGACGCACAGATCCTTTATAACGATCTTGTGATCCATTTGTTGCATTGCCGATTTTCTCCCTGATATTCGGACATCCTGTTATCCACTTCCTGATTTTCTGTTATCCTGATATCCAGCCGTATTTCTTTTCATCTCTTCATCCATTCACCTTTTCATCCCTTCTTTTTTATCATATCCCCACTGCCCCGCATCCCCCGTATCTTCATAACATCTTAACCTCATAACCTCAAATCACCGTCTTTTTCATTTAATAGTACCGTGCCATGTACCGGTGCATCAACCGGTAAGCGATGAAATTGATGCAGAGGATAAGGATGATCAGAACCGTGGCGGTTCCGTAAGCCTTGGGCATCGAGATTCCTTCACGCGCAAGAATATAAAAATGTACGGCAAGGGTGCGCGAAGAAGCGAAGACAGACGCCGGGATGTTCAACGACGCGCCTGCGGTAAAGATCACGGCCGCGGTCTCTCCCACGGCGCGTCCGATACCGAGCACGATCCCGGTCAGGATCCCGGGAATCGCAGTGGGCAGAACGACCTTCGCGATCGTGTCGAACTTACCGCCGCCCAGCGAATAGCTGATCTCGCGGTAGGACCTGGGAACGGCTTTGATCGCTTCTTCCGATGTCCGTATGATCGTGGGCAATATCATAAGCGCCAATGTCAACGAGCCGGAAAGGATGCTCCATCCAAGTTTCAGAGTAATGACGAAAAAGATAAAACCGAATAATCCGAAAATTATTGAAGGCACGCCTGCCAGGCAGTCAGCGCCAAAGCTGATAATACGCCTGAGCGATCCGGCCTTTGTATATTCCGACAGGTATATTGCGCTACCCACACCCAGCGGTGTTGCGATAAGGATGGAAAAAAACGCGATCAACAAAGTACCGACAATCGACGGTAAGATCCCGCCTTCTTTACCCATTTCAAAGGTTTTTTCAGTCAGAAATCTCCAGTTCAGTTGAGCAAAACCGTTTTTCAGGACAAACCCGATAATAAATACCAAGATCAGCACCGTTAACACGGTCATGGTCAATAATACAGCATAGGCAATGATCTGACTGGTTCTCGGTCCGATCCTGAATACCATGTCCGTCTATGTCCGTTTTGTAATCCGAATGGCAACGATGTTCAAAATTATTATTATCAGAAAGAGAACTGAACCGCAGGCAAAAAGCGCCGCCCGGTGGTCTCCGGTCGAATAGCTGAGTTCCAGCGCGATCGTTGATGTAATGGTCCGTACCGAGTCAATAATGGAATGTGGAATGCGGAGGGCGTTTCCTGCGATCATAATGACGGCCATGGTCTCTCCGATCGCCCTGCCCATGCCCAATATGATCCCCGCGATGATCCCGGAACGCGATGCGGGAAGCACGACCATTAATATCGTTTGCCAGCGTGTCGCGCCCAGCGCAAGCGAACCATCCCGATAAGTCGATGGTACGGCTTTGATGGAATCAAAGGATATACTGACGATCGTTGGCAGGATCATAATACCCAAAACAAGGCTTGCTCCGAGAACCGAAAATCCCGAACCTCCGAAAAGGGTGCGAATTACCGGGACCAGAACAACCACGCCGATAAATCCGTAGACCACCGAAGGGATACCCGCAAGCAGCTCGATTATCGGTTTAAGGATATTCTGCACGGGTTTGGACGAGAATTCCGCAAGAAAAATGGCGCAGGATAAACCCAAGGGTATTCCCACAACCAGGGCTCCGGCCGTAACGATCAAAGACCCAATGATCATTGACAGAATACCGAATTGCCCTTGGGTCGGTGCCCAGTGCGTGGAGAAAAAATTACCCAGACCAACCTTGAATACAAGCGGCACGCCCTGCTGGAAAATGAAGAAGGATATCAAAAAAAGCGACAGGACAGCTGAAAATGCAATTACCACCAGAATCCGCTGCGCGATTCTATCCTTCATTTTCCTTCGCATTTCATATCATCGATCGGGATCAGACCGACCGATTTGAGCGTTTTCTGGGCTTCGGCAGAGAGAATGAAATCAATGAATTCCCTTGTCAAGCCTGACGGCTCTCCCTTGGTCAACAACAGGAACGGCCGGATGAGTTCATAGTCACCGCAAGCGATGTTTTCAAAACTGGGATATATGCCGTCGATGCTTAAAGCCTTGATGCGGTCATCAACCAGACCGGCCGATATGTAACCTATGCCCTGCGGGGTCAGGGCGATAATCTCACGCACCGCGCCGTTCGAATCCTGCACCAGGCATGCATCGCTGATCGCTTCCTTGCGCATTATCATTTCCTCAAAAGCGCCTCTTGTTCCCGAACCCTCTTCACGTGTGACCATGATGATCTCCATATTTTCTCCACCAAGATCTTGCCAGTTTGTTATTCTACCAGTGAAGATGTCCCGGATCTGCGCCAGCGTGAGATTTCTTACCGGATTTACCCGATGCACTATCAGCGATATGCCGTCATAGCACATGGGGTATGCATTTAAACCCTTCTCGCTTGCCTTCAGATTCCTAGACGATGTCCCGATCATGCATGTCTTATTGACCACAGCCTGGATTCCGGCTGTGGATCCGCCGCCCTGTACATTAATGGTTATTCCCGGGTGCTGAGCAATATAAATATCGGCGAGTTTTTCCAGAAAAGGCTGGACCGACGTTGAGCCGGCGATGACGATGCCCTGGTCTTTTGGTATGCAGGCAACCGAAAGCATTATAAGAACAAGCGCCAGGTTCTGGGTACGCACACACCATTATATCCAAAATCTGGATATCGTCAACTGCCGGAGGAACTTGGCGAAAATTGAAGTGGCCGAGTGCCTTTACGACTGATCAGTCCAGCTTATAACCCTTATCCTGTATCAGCCTCACGCAGGCGTCGACGACGATGGGATCGAATTTGATGCCCCGGTTCTGAACGATCTCGTCAAGCGCACTGTTAATTCCCAGCGCGGGACGGTAAGGGCGGTGCGATGACATCGCCTCGATGATATCGGCGACGCACAGGATACGGGCTTCCAGCAGGATCTGATCACCTTTAAGGCTTAAAGGATATCCCGATCCATCGAGTTTCTCGTGATGCTGCAGCACGATGGTCGCGACCGGCCACGGGAATTCTATGCTGGCAAGGATATCATAACCGGCTTTGGGATGGGTCTTGATAATGCCGAATTCAGCGGTGCTTAGCTTTGTGGGTTTGCTCAGGATCTCGGACGGAACGTAGATCTTGCCGATATCATGCAGGATCGCGGCCACGCGCATCCCGGATACCTGGTTATCGGTCAATCTCATCTCCAGCGCGATAGCACAGGCAAGCTGGGTCACCCGCTGCTGGTGCGTGGACGTGTACGGGTCGCGCTTGCTCAGCGTCACGGACAGTGCCTGGATCGTCTGTTCCATGGTGCGATGCAGTTTTTCGTAGCTCTCCTTGAGCTCGGTCTCGGCGCGTTGCCGTCCCGTGACATCCTCGGCGATCGCCAGGATGCCGTCTTGGGTACGGTAGATCCATGTATGCACCAGTTTGTCTCCTATGCTGCCCTCAACCTCTTCGGCCTTACCGGTTTCCAGGACCCTGAGGTACGCCTGATATAACAGTGTCTTGTTGAACGCCGGGAATAGATCGATCAAGTTCTTGCCTTCCAGTTCGCTGATGGATCTGCCGACAAAGCTCCCGTATGCTTCGTTGCAGTAAAATACGGTCATATCACTTTTCAGCGCCACCACGGGCAGCTGGATGCTTTTCAACAGAACCCGGTTCTTGGCTTCGCTTTTTTTCAGTTCGTCCTCGGCATGCTTGCGCTCGGTAATATCGCGTACATACTCGATTACGCCCTTGGTCATGCCCGACGTCATGTCCACAAGGGGGAACGAATAGAGCTCAAGCCAGCCGATGATCTCGCCGCAGGCGCCGCGCTTAGCAACGATATCGAACGCCGCCCGGTTATTCTTCATGGCGCGGACCGTCGGACATACCCGGCAGGTTTGGTTGCGGCCGTGGTATGCCGCGTAGCACTTTTTACCGACCAGGGGAACGGCGTGCTTGTACCATTGCTCCATGGTCGTATTGACCCTCATGATATTAAGATCCTTGTCAAGAATGCTGATCCCGTCCTGGACGCTCGCGAATATCTCGGAGAGAAACCTTTCTTCCTCGGTCAGCTGCTTTTGCGTCTGCTCACACGCGGCGACCTTTTCTTGCATGAGCGCCAACTTACGGCGAAGAGACTCGATTTCACTCGCTGCTGGTTCGTTGGGAATTTCTGACATGGTCATTGTCCTTATTGCCTTACGCCAGCTTATTAAGGAATCCGGTAGCGCGCGCGATCGACTCGAACCGGTCAAGGCAGAAGTCGAGATCGGCCTTGGCGTGCTCGACCGAAATTGACAGCCGGACGCGTTCCCTGAGCTGTTCCGTTATGATCCCTTCGTCAAACAGCCGCTTGGACAATTCCGCCGCTTCATCATTGTTGTTCATTGAGACCACGATGACAGGAGTTTCGCTTTTGGTCTTAAAGCCAATTTGTTTCAGACGGTTAATGAAATATCGGCTGTTGTTCCAAAGTTTCTGAAATACCGCCTTGTTGGTCTTCTCGTTGCGGATGAGGTCCAGGGCGGTCACGTTAACCGCCAGCAGGAACGATGGCAGCGTTTCGGAAAAAGGAGCGATATTGTCCTCGATCTGGTTCAATAGATATTTTTTGGCTGCGATATAACACCCAAACCCGCCCAGGAACTTCTTGAAGCTGCCGATCTCGAAATTGATTTCGTCGTAAAGGTTAAAGAGATCGATAAACCCCCGGCCATCGCGCCCCAGCAGGCCGAACGAATTCAGTTCGTTCGCGATGACAATGGATTCCTGTTCCCGCGCCGCCTTTATCAGATCGGCCACGGGCGCGATGCTGCCGATCCATTCGTACAGGCCGTCAATGACGACGACCCGGTTGCTGTGCGCGCTCAATACCTTGCGCAGATGGTCTATATCCTGGTGTGAATACAATTCGCAGTTACGGTGCTGCAGCACTGACAGGATGCCGGCTGATGTTTCATGATCGGCGAAATAAGTCACTTTGTCACCGAACAGCGAACAGATGGCGAAGATCGCGGTTATTTCATCCGGGAACAACATCAGGGAATCGGTCTTTTTGAAATCGGTCATGCGTTTTTTGATCTCGTTGATGATCTCGGTCTCGCCATCAGCTGGTGCCAATCCCCGTTCTTCGATCGTGAGCTTCGCGGTCTCCTTCAAATGCTCGTTGTTATACAAATGCCGGCAATTGAACGTCGCGAAATTGACGTACCGCCGGTTCTCATGGATGAACACGGGGTCGGCGGGCAGGATCCGGGGGACCTTCGCCTCATCGTTAAAAAGATGCACCTGATACGGCCTCATGCAGCATTCCTTCCGCAGCACTTTTTGTACTTTTTACCGCTGCCGCAGGGGCAGGGATCGTTGCGGCCGACCTTCTGCTGTGCCGCAAGCGGAGCGGTGGCAGTTACCGGCCCGGGCTGCTCCGCGGAGGTTCCGGGCTTCACGTCGGCGTTCGGTTTGTACTCACGGGTCTGCACCGGTTTCCGTTTCACCGGTCCCGGTTGGGCCCTAAAAATAAGACCCGTGATATCCCGCGCAACGTCACTTAAGAGATCATCGAACATCTTGAAGGACTCCTGCTTGTATTCGATCAGGGGATCTTTCTGGGCGTAAGCCCTCAGATTAATACCCTCGCGCAAAGCGTCCAGCGCGTACAGGTGTTCGCGCCACCGGTTATCGATCGTGCCCAGAAGCACGTACTTCATGAGATCGTTCAGCAATTCCGGCGGCAGCTCTTTTTCCCGCCAGCTGAACCGTTCCTTCGCCTTGTCCAGCAGGTAATCAAGCAGCTCTTCCTGCTTGATCCGCGATATCATTTCCGACGGGATCGGCACTTCGGTAAGGAACAGCATGTTGAATTCACCCTTGATCGCGTCCCATTCCCATTCTTCCGGATTCACCTTGGGGTCGGAATATTTAAGGAGGCTGCTTTCGATGGCGTCCTCAAAATGTTTGAACACCATATCCTTCAAGCCCTCGCCTCGGAGGATCGTGTCCCGCAGCTTGTAGGCGACCTCGCGTTGTTTGTTCATGACGTCATCGTACTCAAGCAGGTGCTTGCGGATCTCAAAATGGTTCTCTTCAACCCTTTTCTGCGCGTTGGCAATGGCGCGGGTCACCAGCGGATGGGTCAGCGGTTTCTGGTCGCCGCCGCCGAACCGGTCCATGATGTCGGCAACCCGGTCAGAACCGAAGATTCTCATCAGGTCATCTTCCAGGGATAGGAAAAATTTTGACGAACCCGGGTCGCCCTGCCGTCCGCTCCGGCCGCGCAGCTGGTTGTCGATCCGGCGGGCTTCGTGGCGCTCGGTGCCGATGATGTACAACCCGCATGGGAGTTCCTCAAGGCACACCTTCTCCTTCACCGGGTCGACGTTCGCGGCCTCTCCTTTGACCACGCATTTGCTCGGGCACTGAACGACGCCCGGCCCCAGCTTGATATCGGTGCCGCGACCCGCCATGTTCGTGGCGATCGTGACCGCCCCGGCCTGACCGGCCTGGGCGACGATCACGGCCTCCCGCTGGTGGTGCTTCGCGTTGAGCACTTCATGGGGCACGCCGCGGCGCTGGAGCAGGCGGGAAAGAACCTCGGATACGTCGACGCTCGTCGTGCCGACCAGGACCGGCCGCTTCCTCTCGTACCACTTGGCGATCTCGTCGATGATCGCATTGTATTTCTCGCGCTTGGAGCGGTACACGATGTCCTCATAGTCGATCCGGCGCACCGCTGCCTTGGTCGGGATCTCGGCTACGTCCAGTTTATAAATTGTAAAGAATTCGTTGGCTTCGGTCGCCGCCGTACCGGTCATACCGGCGAGCTTTGAGTACATCCGGAAATAGTTCTGGATCGTGATCGTCGCGAGCGTCTGCGTCTCTTCCTGCACCCGCACATGTTCCTTGGCCTCAAGGGCCTGGTGCAGGCCGTCCGAGAACCTCCGGCCCGGCATGAGCCGGCCCGTGAACTCGTCAACGATCAGCACCTTGCCTTCCTGCACGACATACTCGACGTCCTTCTCGAACAGTGAATAAGCCTTGAGCAGGGCGCGCAGGCTGGCGAGGATCTCACTCTTGTTACCATAGTCCTGGTATGCTTTTTCCTTGGCCGCTATTATTTCCTTGGGCGTCAGTTTATCGTCACGGTCAACGGCGCCGATCATCATGCTCAAATCCGGAAGCACGAACTTCTCGGGATCATTCGGCGAGAGGGACTGCAGACCCTTTTCGGTCAGGTCGATCACGTTGGATTTCTCTTCGATGACAAAAAAGAGCTCGTCGTCGATCTTGTGGTAACTCTTTTCCCTCAGCAGGGACAGCTCGGCTTCCTCGATGAGACGCTTTATACCGGTCTCCTGCTCCAGTTTGAGGAGCTGCTTGTTCTTAGGCGAACCGCGCCGCGCCTGGAGAAGCTTTAAGCCCGCCTCCTGCTCTTTATTTTCGGCCAGGAGTTTTTTCGCCTCCTCGACGACCCGGTTCACGAACACGGTCTGCGCCGAGTTCAGCCGCTGCACGATGGCATTGAGGTCGTCAAAACCCTTAGTCTCGTGCTCCACCGGACCGGAAATGATCAGCGGCGTCCGGGCTTCATCGATCAGGATGCTGTCCACCTCGTCCACGATCGCGTAATTATGGCCGCGCTGCACCTTGTCCTCGAGCCGCCAGACCATGTTATCCCGGAGATAATCGAAGCCGAACTCGTTATTGGTGCCGTAACTAATATCGCAATTATAGACCGCCTTGCGCGCGACATTGTCCATGCCCTGCTGAAGCACGCCGATCGTCAGACCCAGGGACTCGTACACGGGCCCCATCCACTCACGGTCGCGGCGCGCGAGGTAGTCGTTCACCGTGATCAGGTGGGCACCCTTGCCCGATAACCCGTTCAGGCACATCGGCATCGTAGCGACTAGGGTCTTACCCTCACCGGTCTTCATTTCAGCGATCTTCCCCTCCTGCAGCACGATCCCGCCGATAAGCTGCACGTCAAAAGGCACCATGTTCCATTCCGTCTCGATATCGACCACGGTCCACTTTTTCCCGACGAGCTGCCGGCAGCATTCCTTGACCAGGGCGAACGCCTCGGGCAGGACAGCCTCAAGAGTTTCGCCCTGGCTGATCCTTTTCTTGAGATCTTCTGATGTTTTTAGGAGGTCAATGCCTTTGAATTTTTCAAAATATTCGTTAATTTCATCGACAATCGGCCACAGCCGCTTTAATTCGCGCTCGGTCTGCGTGCCGAATATCTTGCCTAAAACCTTTTGCAGCATGATCTTTCGCCAATATTATATAGAATAAAATAAGCGTGTCAATGTACGCGTTGACGGAGGTCAAAATGGTTGGTTTCAAGGGAGAAAACTTTTCGGAAAGATTGCCGTGTTATCAGTATTACTTCAGCAATAATACCTTATCGATGCACGTTCTGTCTGGAGTTTCAAGCCGGCAGAAATAGACACCGCCGGACATAGGCTGCCGGGTAACATAAAAAGAGCTGTAAAGCCTGCCCGTTTTATGAACCAGACTGCCTGAAAGATCGTAGATCGAGATTATAGTACCGTGTTCAACCCCTTCAAACGTGATTTTATCCTTACATATACGAATACCGGCATTATTTGCTTTCTCTGGACCGCTGACTTTTTCTTCTTCTATCTTCCCCTGGTATACTTCGTAACACCCGATATCATATTCCGGTCCCTGTGGCCTGGAAATACCTTCGAGATCAAAAAGAACTAGCGGAAAAACTGCCGATGTGCCGGCATCCATTGCCTGGCAGAATGTTCGCAAATGGTAATCCCCTGCCGCGTAGTTCACAAATATACTGTCGAGCGGGTCGGCGAGCATTGAATGCAGGTCATAACCCAATGCCTGCCACTCTGCCAGCGTGATAACGGTATTGCCCCAGTCCGTGCTGAAGCGGTCGATCACGACATTATAGTCGCTACAAAATCCGGGCATGGAGGACGAATCAATCGAAATGCTGCCGCGCCAGTCATGAAGGTTTATCAGGATATTATTGTAAAGAGTATCGCCGTATGATCCGCTGTTGATATTAACACACCAGCGCGCGTTCGACGCGTTCAGAATCGTATTGTTGTAGACTTTATTGCGATACGAACCGGCAGAACCATCGATCATGTATAGACTTATCCCCGATGCATGGTTTGAGTACAGAAGATTGTTATAGATCCTCGACTCGGCAACGCCGTCGCAGTTTATGCCCGACCCGCCGGCCGCTCCATTTTCATAGATGATATTGCATTCCACGGTTGCATCGGTTATCAAGCCATCGCCGCCCATTGATGCATCTCCGTTCATGTGTATGCCGTTGGCGTTATTGTGATGCGAAACATTATGGCTGATAACCGGATGGTCTGCGCTGTTCGAGAAATAAATCCCATGTTCCTGCTGCGAATAACAGCATTCGTTGTTTTCGATCACCGCATAGTCGGCAAATCCCGTGAATATTCCCCACCGGCCATTGGTTGAGCAGTAGTTATTTCGCACGGTCACGTGCTGTGATACCGCGACGCGTATTCCCGCCCTGGTTATGCCGATGACTTCAAAACCGTCAATGACCACCCAGTCCGCGTTCTCTATGTTGATGCCATCAGGCGTGACCGGGTTTTGGTTAACAATTTGAACCGATGAACCATTAGCCTTAAAAACAATAGGTGCTAACTGCGTGCCGCCTGATCTTAGATCAAAACCCGTATAATCACCGTTTGCCGTAAAAACCGAATCGCCCTGGTTGACTATATCTGCTGCATGCTGCAGCGTGGCGAACGCCGAATCCCATGAAAGGCCGCTCCAGCTGTCATTACCCCATGTCGCCACGTAATAATTCGTAGCCGTCGACATAAAGCACATGCCAAAAATAAAGTAGGCTATGATGATTTTCAAAAATATTTTTACCATTCAAGCCTCCTGTTTTTATTTACTTTTCTTCAATCATTTAAAAACAGCTCCGTCGGCGCCAGCATGCCTTTCCCCTCCGCTTCCCTGATGAGCGCCAGCGCATGCTTTCTCAAAGCTGCGTGCTCTGATGACACGTATGGTTTCACCGCGCTTGCCAACTGCTTTTTCACGTCCGCGGTCTTATCCCTTGCTTCGAGTTTTTGATAGGACATGACCAGGGTTTTTATCAAAAGCGCGCGATACGGATCAGTTTTCGCCCGGCCCAGTTCCTGCAATAATTGCCTTACCGACGCCATGCCCATCTGGGACAGGCCGGCACCGGCCGCGATCCTTACCAGTAATGAACGGTCGGACAACTGATGAATCAGAGTTGGTATGGCCAGCGTATCCTTGATATCTGCAAGCGCGACCGCCACGCGCAGCCGCGTGCGTTCGAAACGGTGATCCTGAAATTTAATGATATAGGGAACAGCTTTGCGGTCCTTGATCCAACCCAGGGATTGAACGAGCGGACCTACTAAAGTATCGTTATCGGCATCTTCCAGCATCTTGGTCAACGAGTCGCATGCTTCCTTGATCTCAAGTTTTCCAAGGAAATAGATCGAGTTGCGCATGACCGTGTCATTTTCGGCTTTAAGGCCTTTGTACAGATAAACCGTGGCCGTATCCTTGAACTCCTTGAAAATATTTTCGATCGCCTCAAAGACCAGTCCGTCAGAGGTAGCGAACTCATAATTGAAAATGTGAGCTACTGCCCTGGAACCATAAAGCTGTTTGAGCATGCGGCGGCCAGTGCGCACCTTGCCGATATCGGCACACACCTGCCATAATGATGCATAGTGGAACAACTGCGCCATCTTCGCTGAATCGGTCTTCATCGTATCCATTTCAGGAAAAATTGCGGTCGTGTCTTCCCATTCCTCGATTTTAGGTTCCACCGCGTCCAGGTCCATGCCCAGGGCTGTCTCTCCGTATGTCCAGACGTGATCGTTCGCTCCTTTGTTCTTTTCCGCGTACCGGTCATCGCCCTGCAAATCGACGAAAAGACCCATGCTGCCCGTGCCTCGGGCCCAGTTGACCCCGCCCTGGCTCATTGATTCGCGCGAGCCGTAGTCGTCATTGCCGCGCGTGTCCACGAAGATACCCATGCCATTGCTCAAACCTATCCCCTGGCCTCCCGAGGCGTAATAAACATCGTTCCCGTCCTTGTCCAGGAGCCAACCAATGCCAAGGTCATGCCCTTCGCCCTGCGAAGGTCCGAACCTTGAGAAATAATGATCATCGCCTTCAAGGTCGAGCAAACCGCCCACGGAAAAATGGATCCCGGCGCCCTGCGAGTACTGGGCCGCACAATATAAATCATTGCCCTGCTCGTCAAGCAGCATGCCCAACGCGAACCAATACGATGACGCCTGGGCATAGACTTCAGCGATGTATTTATCATTGCCGCTGCGATCATACAAAAAACCGATCCCGCCCGATGCGACATCACGCCAGCCAAACCCGAAACCATGCGAGAACGAGCGGTATTGATCGGGATCAAGGGGCATGTGCAGGTAAACACCGCCCGTGTAATATGTATCATCACCGCTGTCGTCGGCAATAAGACCGTATCCCCGGGGACCGCCCACGCCCTGGGCCCAGGTGAATGCCTGAAAGCGATCGTCGCCATTGCGTTCGATCATGAACCCCGAACCAAAGTTGCCCGCGCCCTGCGTGAAGTAACCGGCGCGATAATCATCATCGCCGCTTTCATCAACCAGCATACCGCAGCCGTACAGTCCGGCTCCATGGGAAATATGGAACGCCGTGTAGGTGTCATTTCCTTCGAGGTCCCAAACCATTCCTGCGCCGAACAACCCTGCGCCCTGATTTACCAGTTTCTTGTTGTTCCGGTACATGTCGTCACCGGCAAGATCCAGAACAAAACTCACCGGATATCCGTAATCACCGACCGCGCCGCCGACCCTGCCTTCATACACGTCATTACCGCCCAGATCAATGATGACGGTAAAGTCATCGCGGTAGACATTATCCTCGGGGCCGCCGATGACGGCGCGGCCGCCACCAGGCAGTTCAAAGGTGCTGATGATGCCGCCTTCCACGCCCTCGATATTTATTCTCATGGGGCCGATATTTTTCTTTAATTCCTTAACCAGCGGGAGCAGTGCCTGCACACCCCGGGCCAGCATGGCGCCGGCGCCGTTGATCTCCGTTATGTCGATCTTCTTTGAAAGGCGCAGAACCTCCACCAGCTCGAGTGTAAAACCGGTATCGCGCTTTACGCCGAACTCGGACTGGACCGCGCCAGCATATCCGCGTACCTCAGAATCGGCCTCGTCGGCCCACAGCGTGGGTGCGGTGTAGATCAAGCTGTCGCGTTCAGCCGCGGTCAATCGCGCGAATGCCTTATCCAGCCGTATTTTGGTCTCCTGGCATGTCCCCGCCACGAGTTCTTCGATATCTTTTCCTTTGGGTCGGGTTACGCTGAACTGTTTGCCGGTCATTTGCAGGCAGGCAAATCCAAAATAGTATTCCATTTGTTTCATGCCCTTCAATGCCCGGCCCGACGCCAGGACATAATCAGGTACTTGCAGCGGATGGTCCATCAGGTTGCTGACAACTTGCAGCCGGAAATCATCCTGTATCCATTGTTTATCATATTCAAGGTCAGACCGGCTCAGATTTAAAAGGCTGAGTCCTTCTACGACGTACTTATGTTCCACGCGCCACAGGCTGTCCGGCTCGGTTGAGATAAAAACACACAGGATCATGAAAATCATGGTTCCTCCTATTGGGATGTCATGGACCATAGCATATTCATATCCTCAGTGCTGTCAACGGCGGCAAAATACCTATTGCGGCAGCGTTATTGACAACTGCTGCAAAATCATAATAATAGCTTCGTGACGACCGGGAACCGTGCGCATGGCATTATTTTTGACCTGATCAGGTACGCGATCCATGACGGACCGGGCATCCGGACCACGGTTTTTTTCAAAGGATGCCCGTTGTCATGCAAGTGGTGCCAGAACCCTGAAAGTCTAAACCCCCGGCCCGAAAGGATCACTGATCTTTTCCGGCCCAAGTACACGCGCCTTTTCATGAGCAGTACGGCTAAGAAAAATGTGGTGGGCCATGATATAACCGTCAGCCGGCTCATGAACGAGATCATAAAGGACAAACCTTTTTTCGAGCGTTCAGGCGGCGGGGTCACGGTCTCCGGCGGCGAACCGCTGATGCAGCCGGTCTTTCTTGAAGCCCTGCTCAGGGCATGCCGGAAGGCCCGGATCCATACCGCGCTTGATACATCGGGGCACGCCCCGCGGCCGGTCCTCAATAAGATCTATCCCCTGGTCGATCTGTTTCTGTACGACTTAAAGCTCATGGATGAAAACGAACACCGGAAATACACCGGTGTTACCAATGATCAGATCCTGGAAAACCTGCGTTGGCTGATCCGGAATAAAGCCCGGGTCTGTATCCGGTTCCCGGTCATACCGGGCATCACTGATCGCAGTCGAAATCTCCGCGCGCTTGCGCGCTTTACCGCTTCGCTGCGGGGGATCGAGTCAGTCAGTGTTTTACCGTACAATTACCTGTGCCCGGACAAGTACCGCCGCATGCACAAAAAATTCCAGCTCGCCGGTCTGAAACCGCCGACCCCCAGACGGCTGCAATCGGTAAAAAAGGAACTGATATCGGGCGGGATCCCGGTGCGCATTGGCGGCTAGGACAGGACCATGGTCCGTTTGAGCAAAAGGATACGCGCCTTGCGCGAAAAAAGCGTCGGCGCCAGGCCTTCGGTCTCGCCGGAACGCGCGTTATTGATCACCCGCTTCTACGAAAGCGCCATGCCTGGCCGCGTATCGATCCCGGTCGCGCGCGCGCTTGCTTTCGCACATATCCTGCGCCGCAAAAAGATTTACATCGGGGACGGTGAGCTGATCATCGGCGAAAGGGGCCCTGAACCCAAGGCAACGCCCACCTATCCCGAGATCTGCGTCCACAGCCTCCAGGACCTCAGGATCATCAACGATCGTGAAAAAGTTTCTTTCCGCGTCGCGCCAAAAACCAGGGAGATCTATGAAAAGATGATCATACCTTTCTGGAAAGGGCGCTCGATCAGGGAGCGGATCTTTCGGGAGGTTGATGAACCCTGGAAACGAGCTTATCACGCCGGCGTCTTCACCGAATTTATGGAACAGCGCACGCCTGGTCACGCCGTGCTCGATAATAAAATATATTGCAACGGATTCAATGACTTAAAAATTCTGATACAACAGGCGATCGGCCGGCTCGATTTCAGACGCGACCCTGAGGCCGTAAGCAAAATGGAGGAACTTACGGCGATGGCGATCGCGGCTGACGCCCTGATACAGTTCGCGCAGCGCCACGCGCTCGCTGCCCGGCAGCTCGCCGAACGCGCACGAAACCCGGTGCGCCGGCGCGAGCTTGAGCGCTTGGCGGATATATGCCGGCGTGTGCCCGCGCACCCTCCCCGTACGTTCTGGGAAGCCCTGCAGTACTATTGGTTCGTGCACCTTGGCGTCGTGACCGAATTTAACACCTGGGATTCATTTAATCCAGGCCGCCTTGACCAGCACCTGTACCCGTTTTACAAACGGGACCTGGACCGCGGCGTCCTCACGCGGGAACAAACGCGGGAACTGCTCCAGGCATTCTGGATCAAATTCAACAACCAACCAGCGCCCCCGAAGGTCGGTGTGACCGCTCAGGAAAGCAACACCTACACGGATTTTTGCCTGATTAATCTCGGCGGTCTCAAGTCGGACGGCTCGGATGCCACCAACGAGCTTTCGTACATGATCCTTGACGTGATCGAGGACATGCGGATCCTCCAGCCTGGTTCCATGGTCCAGATCAGCCGCAGAAGCCCGGAAGAATTCCTGCGCCGGGCACTGAAGATCGTGCGGACCGGTTTTGGACAGCCTTCAATATTCAACACCGACATCATCATCAAGGAAATGCTCAGACAGGGGAAATCACTGATCGACGCCCGCAACGGCGGCGCGAGCGGTTGCGTCGAGACCGGCGCTTTCGGCAAGGAAAGCTATATCCTTTCCGGGTACTATAGCCTGCCCAAGATCCTTGAACTGACGTTGAACAATGGCCAGGATCCCCTGACCCGCCGCTATATCGGAAGGCGGACCGGCACGGCGGGGAAATTCAGGAATTATGGCCAGCTGTACGCCGCTTTTGAGCACCAGCTAAAGTATTTCATTGATATCAAGATCAAAGGCAACAAGACCATCGAGCGGATCTATGCCCGGCATATGCCGGCTGTATTCATGTCCCTGCTTATCGATGATTGTATCAAGAAAGGGAAAGATTACCACGGCGGTGGAGCCCGCTATAACACGACGTATATCCAGGGCGTAGGCATCGGGACCGTGACCGATTCGCTGACCGCTGTGAAATACAATGTTTTTGACCACAAGAATTTCACGATGCAGCGACTGGCAAAAGCCCTGCGGCAGGATTTCAAGGGATACGCGCCGGTCCTTGAGCTGGTTCGGGACCGTACACCTAAGTACGGCAATGATGACGACTACGCCGACCGCGTCATGCGGCGCATCTTTGAGAGCTTTTTCAAAGTTGTCGACGGACGGCCCAACACGAAGGGCGGTCATTTC
>DASVHD010000051.1 GCA_036382775.1 bacterium
TTCGGCGAACGGTTCAATAATCGCATTGTGCAGGCCAATGAATATGGTATCTGGCTGACGCGGTATATCCATCGCCAGGCCCTGGAGGCGCGGCTGGTGAGCGATCCCAGGGATTATCCCTGGACCAGTTATCGCATTTACCTTGGTTTGGAAACAAACGATTTTCTAAAATACGATATTATCTTTGATCAGTTCGGTCAAAGAAAAGAAGCGATTGAAGATTACCAACGGTTTGTCATGGACCGCGACAATGGGCCGGTTGACTGGAGCGACAGGAAAATAATAATCGGCCAAATCGATAGAATATTGATGAAAGCGATTAACGAATATGGCGTAACGGAAAACGTATTATTGGCGCCCCGGGGCAGAACCGCGCGCCATGTGCGGCAGAAAATAATTCATGCTTTGCACCACGAGCATGGCTACTAGGCGCCGGAACTTGCGCGGGCGTTTCAATTGTCCCGCACCGCGATCGTAAAAATACTGAATTACTACGATCCGGATTGAATTTTATGAGCTTTTATTGACATAATTGCCAATCTATATATACTTGAATTGATTTAACGATTTTTGGTCTGCGCCTATAGCTCAAAAGGATAGAGCAACGGATTTCTAATCGACCCTGGCATTTTGAAAACATCCTGAAATACTTGTGATTTCATAACTAATGTAGGCATCAAAGACATTTTTACAATTCTCGCCATTGCTTGGAAATGCTGCGCTATTCCATGCATTCCAAGCCGTCTATGGACCAAAACTGGACCAAGGGGGATTGGTAAAAAACCAATCCCCCTTTTTGTTTTAAGAAGAATAACTTTTACTATATCTATTTTTTAAAATGCAATTTTTTTGAGTACTTCTATTTTTTTAATCGACGCTTAATTTTTTCTTGTGAACATTCAACGAGAAATACTTCTAAGCCATAAATACTATCAGCTTTATTCGGCCTTAAGAAAAAGGAACTTCTATTAGCATATATATTTTTATTAACATCAGTATATTCAGTATAAATATGAACGTGCAATTTTGTATTCGATTTATCTATCCCATCAAACAAATCTTTTATAGTTTTTATTTCAGCTTCTCCAATCATAAGTGATTCTATTTCACCGGTTTTGGTTTTTGCTTCAAAACCGTACGCACCCATTAGACGCATTTGTGATGATATCATATTATCTGAGCATCCTTGAAAGATGCTTACTTTTTTTGAATTAGTATCGCTATTAATTTGACTAAGCAAAACGGATTCAGGATAGATTGAAGTAAAATCGGGACATAAATATGATTTAACATTTAAAGCGGGCGTTTGCCCTTTATTGGTTAACGTATATTCGATACGTAAAAATCCGTTTTTATCATAATATAAAGGGTTGTGTGTTGTTGAATCAATCATTACTTGAAGCCATGGACGAAGTGCATTTATATTATAGTTTTTTTGTTCATTAATGCTAATATTTGTTAAATATACACTGATGATCAATGAGAAAAACATTAATAGTTGAATAACATCAGGTAGATTAATTCTCCAAAAACCTTGTGGTTGTTTGATGACTACTTTAAAGAATAAAAAAACTGATACGAATATTATAGTAATAACAAGAATAATCATGCTTTTCCTCCTTTTATTATGCCTACATAAAAATATTCTATAAGAATTTTCAATAAAGTCAATAAACAATATCCCTATACTACAGCTTTAAGGTAATATGACACGGTGAATTGGGGTCACCTATGAAAAAATGGCGCAGGAAAAATAGGAAAAAATACAATGAACTAATGAGAGATTTGATGAGGCGTAGGCGCCATGCGGCACTGGGTGAAAATTTGCAGCTTTGAAAATTTCGATACAACGTTAATGCTGCGCTGCCTTGACCTTATCCGCCAGGCCCAGCTCCTTATAAATCGCCATTGCCTGCCGGGAAAGCTGCCGGGATTCGCTGGTCTTACCCAAGGCCTGCAATGCGTTGGCATATTCCAGCAGTATATCGGCCTGCATTCGCCGTTTCTTCTGGCTTTGGGCGAGGGTCAAAGCCATGGAAAAGTATTCCGCCGCTTTTTTCATATATCCGTCCCGGTCAGCGCCGGCTTTGGTCTCCACCGCCTTCCACCCATTAACGCGGCCGATGTGAAGAAGGGCGTTCAGTTTAACGTCCATCGCGTGCGTTTCCTCCGCGTATTTCAACGCCCGCAGTGCGGCTTCCAGCGCGTCATCGAGCTTGTTCTCGCGATAGTGAAGGTAGGCAATACTGTTATAAATGCCGCCGATGCCAACTTTGTTGCCGATCGATTCCATATAATCGCGGGATGCTTTCAGGTACTCAAGCGCCTTGCTGAACTGACCGGTTTCGATACATGCGATCGCCAGGCTGTGCGCGGCGAAAGCCTTGCCCCGCCGGTCACCGAGTTCCTCGCTGATGGCCAGGTACGTCGTGAAAAGCTCGCCTGCTTTTTTATAGTCGAACAGACTTTCGTGGACTTCCCCCAGATTGCCTGACGCGATCGCGATCCCCCGCTTGTCACCCAGTTCCTTACTGATGCCGAGGTAACTTTCAAAAGCCTGGATCGCCCGCGCGTACTCGTCGTTGCTGAAGTAGATTATCCCCAGATTGTTCTGGGCAAGCCCTACGCCCGATTTATCTCCGACCTCGTTGCAGATATCAAGGTGTTTTTCAAAGTATTCGATCGCCCTGGCGTACTCACCGCGGTTCTGATAAACGTTGCCCAGGTTAGAATAGGCGATGCCGATGCCGCTCTTGTCGCCAAGTTCGGCGCTCGTCTTCAGTTTCATTTCAAAAGCCTCGATCGCCTCGTTGTACTTGCCCTGGCTCCGATAGACCGTGCCCAGGATGTTGTAGACGCTGGCTTTTCCCCGGCGGTCGCCCAATTCCTCCGCGATCATCAGGGTGTCCTCGCACAGATCGATCGCTTTTTCAAAATCTCCCTTCACGCAGTACACGATCGCCAGATTGTAATACGCATCGGCCAGGGCCCTTTTCAACCGTCCATAGTCCTTGGCGCCCGGCTGGGCGTTGATCATGGAGATCGCTTCCAGCCCCTTTTGTTCCGCTTCCGCGACCCTGCCCTTGACGCGCGTGAGCCAGCATTCAAGGGTTAGGATATGCACTTTCTGAAGGCTTTTTTCATCCGCGCTCAAATTTTTTTCCGCCCGCAGGACCCTGCTCGCTTTTTCCAGGCTCGCGAGCGCCGCATCAACCGTGCCCAGATTCTTATAAACACCGGCGACCGCGATGTGGGACCTGATCTTGAGCACTGACTCGCCGGTCTTGAGGATCCCTACCTGATGATAAGCGTGCAAGGCGCTCTGATAATCACCGATCAACGAATAGACCTCGCCCAATTTTTCATACACCAATGCCCGTTCCTTCGCGCGCGACATATCGAGAGATTTGAGGATATTCTGGTAAAGCGCTATGGCGGCGGCGTTTAAGTACAGTGCTTTTTTGTGATCGGCGGCTTTTCCCATGTATTCGACCGCCCGGGACCGCTCACCGCCTTTTTCAAAATGTTCGGCCAAAGCGTCATAATACTCGGCTAGATTGCCGGCATAAACGTTTTCTATGGCCGTAGCCACAGCGAAGTGTTTTTTCTTCGCTTCTTTTTTAAGCAGGGAATTGTACACGGCATCCCGGATGATACTGTGCCGGAAACCGTACCGTACATCCGCTGCCGGCTGGTCCACGGAACGAGCCAGCGGTACGAGGATCCCCTGGTCGCATACCTGAGACAGGTGACCCGGCAAGGCGTTGCCCAGGTCCATCAGCCGGTCCAGGAGCCGGACCGAGAATTCATCGCCGATAACCGCCGCCGTATCCACCACTGCCCTTACCGGTGGAGCCAGTCTATCGATCTTGGTCATCACCAGTTCATCGAGCGTGCGAGGCACCACGAAATCCTTGCCCGGCTTGAGAACGGCCACGCTGTCTTGGACCGTGATCAACCCGTTCTGCACGAGATTGCTGGCAAGCTCGTGCAGGTAAAAAGGCAGACCACCGGACTTGCCGACCAGTAATGCCAGTAGCTGTTTGTCGATGCATTCGCAATTCATGATGTTCCGCAGCAGGGATACGGCATCACCGGTGTTCAAGGGTTTCAAAGGGATCGCGTTGAAGTACCGGAGTTTCGCCAGGCTGCCGGTCTCGAATTCCGGCCGGTATATCGCGATCACCATGATACGGCAGCGCTCAACCGCCCCGGCCAGGAGTCTCATGAAATCGGCCGTTTCCCGGTCGATCCAGTGGCAATCTTCAAAAATGATCACGACCGGGGACCGAATGGTCCGGGCGTGGAAAAGAGTGATCAGCGCTTCATTGATCATCCTTATCCGGTCTTCCGGCTTCATCGATTCCAGCAGGTTATCCTCATCGCGCGTGAGTTCAAGCGACAGGATATATCGGAAAAGCGAGGCAGCGCGGACCAGGCCGGGATCGCCCTGTCGCTTGATGTATTCCGCGATCTTCTGCGAGGCGGTCGCAGGGGGATCCTCGGCGATCCCCAGCATCTGCTTGAGCATTTCCTTGAGCACGCCATACGGCGACGCTCGCAGATACTCAATGCCCCTGCCCTCGACCAGACAGGTACCGGCTTTAAGCAGCTGGCGCAGTTCATACACTAACTTGGATTTACCGATACCGGCCTCGCCAATCACTGAGATGACCTGACCCTGGCCGGCATACATTTTATTGCAGATGCTCCTGAGTTTCTGCAGCTCAGCCTGGCGGCCGATGAACGGCAGTTCTTTGATCTTGCGCAGGGAGTATTTGCGGACCACGCCGGACGGCACGTAGACCTCGACCGGTTCCTTTTTGCCCTTGACCCTGATCTTGTCCCGGCGCTGATAATTGATCTCGCTGCTGGTCTGCGCGTACACGGACCCGCTTACGAATATCTTGCCGCGCGGGGCTGATGCCTGCAGGCGCTGCGCGAGATTTACCGTGTCGCCCATAACGGTATACGCGCCTGGACGGCCCAGGTCACCGGTCGCGACCATGCCATAGTTGATACCGATGGTCAGTGAAAGCTTTTGTTTCTTCTCCCGGTTGAATTCTCCGATCTCCTGCAGCATGTCCATTGCCGACAACACCGCCCGCAGGGGGTCGTCTTCATGGGCGACCGGCGCGCCGAAAACAGCCATGATGCAGTCGCCGATGAATTTATCGACGTACCCTTCATACTTGGTTATGACGCCGGCCAGGCGCTTGAGGCACGCGTCGATAAGGTCCTTGACCTCTTCGGGATCCAGATTTTCGGACAGTGGTGTGAAACCGGAGATGTCGGCAAAAACGACCGCTACAGCCCGGCGCTGGCCGCGTTCATGATCGGTCGGTGCATCGCCCAGCGCTGAGCCGCACTGGTTGCAGAATTTTGATGCGGCGGGATTTTCAAAGCCGCATTTGGGACATTTCATTTAATCGACTGCCGCAACTCATTCGCTTCGGCTTCCAGGATCGGCTTTTTTATTTCCAGGTCCGAGCCTTTTCTGAAAGGCAGAACCCGCAGTATGGCATCGACATAGTCAAGCAGCGCGATCGCTTCATCAACATGTTTCTGCGCATCGATCTTTTTGCGCGCCTGCTTGAGCATGGGTTCGACAATATCCATGGAGAACGGCATGAGCATGCGGGGCGATTTCTTCACCTCGTACAGATAAAGCATGCCCTTATTGTCATCGGTGTTGATCACGGAGTTCACGTCGTAGGTATAGTACACGCCGATCATGCTCAGCGACTCCGGCGGTGTAATGGCTGCGTCGAAATTCATGCCCTCATAGGACTGCACGGTTCGGGAATGCCAGTCATCGCCCGAAAAACTGTAGTACAGGACTATCTCGTACACTCCTTCGGGCGGGATCACCCGGACCAGCAGGTCCTGCGAGTTTTTTAAAAAATACAAGTTCACACTGGTGAACAGTGAAACCGCAAGCAAGATGTTCATACGACCTCCTTTGTTATTGTCATTTAAACATATTCCTGTATCGGCGGGTGAGCGATCATGGCACCGCCCTCATTGCCTGCCCTGATCAAGGCTTTTCTGCATGACATATGCATCATCGCCATCGATATAATATTTACTCCGCGTGTAGGCGATAGTATAGCCTATCTTTCTGTATAATTCAATAGCGCCGCTGTTCGCTGTCCGCACCTCAAGGTAGGCGTGGGTGCAGCCGCGCACCGATGCGTTCCGTTCCAGCTCATCCACAAGCCTGGCAGCCTGCCCTTTTCTCTGGAACCGTGCATCGACAGCGATGTTGGTGATATGGAGCTCGACGTCATAGCAATTCGCCAGGGCGTAAGCTATCACCTGTCGGTCGTGCTCGGTCACCAGCGCGATGGTGCTGGGCCGTTGCAGGTCGCTTTCAAAAAAAGATTTTGGCCAGGGGTTCGGGAAAAGCTCATGTTCCAGTTCGTAGACCTGGTCAATATCGGTGATCGTCATCTGCCGCACTATCCCGCAACCTGTCGCCATGGCTGTGGTCTTGAAGAATTTTTATCAGGCGCGGCGCCGGGACGCCCGGCCGCGCGGTAATGCGTTCCGCTCAGCATCGGTCTTTTTCAAATAGTATGGCTCCAAGGACTCGACAGCATCGAATTGCCCGGCATTAATCCGGACCACGGCAAGACAGGCTACCTTGTAGGCGGATGGAAGAAAGGTCCCGACCGGCAACAACCGGCTGTACGGCGTTTCAAAAGCGATCCCCGATGACTTTAAAATGTCGATCCCCGGACCTCCGATACAGACCTTTTGCTTTTTTCGTCCCCGAGCATGCTGTTTTTTTGCAAGCGCGCGCAGCCCGCGCGGCGTCGTCAGCAGATGATCGCTGATCCGCTGCTCGCGTTCGTAGAACGCAGCATAGAGCTCGCCTTTGTGAGCGTTGATGACGGCACACAGGATACCGCCGCATGCGGTCGAGTCCGCCCCGATGCAGTCAAGCGTATTGATGCTCACGAGCGGAACGCCGTGCGCGTGGCAGATCCCCTTGGCCAGGCTCACGCCGACGCGCAAAGACGTGAACATTCCGGGACCGATCGATACGGCGACCGCGTCCGGCCGGCGGCCCGGAAGCATGGCGAGCAACGACGAGGCTTCCTGGAAGATGCCGGCGTCGCGCGCGCCGGGCTGCAATTCCCGGTCTTTCATGATCTCGTGCACAAGACGCGTGTCATCGCAAAGACAAACGGAGAACAGCGCCGACGATGTCTCAATCCCTAAGATCTTCAATGATAAACTCCCTGTTCTTTTGTCCCCTGATGGCGATATGCACGTGCAGCCCGCTTTGCTTCTGGACCCGTGTCAGGCGCAGTCTCTCTGACCATTCGATGACCGTCACGCCATCTTCTGCCAGGTATTCATCCAGCGGCAGATTTTCTATGTCCTGTCCGCTTAACCGGTACAGGTCAACATGGGAAAGCCGAATCTTGCCGCGGTATTCGGTAGCGATGACAAAACTCGAGCTGGTCACGCGGGTCTTGATCCCCAGTCCCCGGGCAATGCCCTTGGTTAACGTGGTCTTGCCGCTGCCCAGATCACCATAAAGATATACCACGTCACCGACATTCAATATCCGGGCGATAGCCTGACCCAGTCTGATCGTTGCCTGGGCCGATCTCGAGACCACGGTCCTGCGATGCCGGCGGGTATGCTTGCCTGAGTTTTTCATTGGAGATCGTTGCCGCGGTACAATTGCAGAGCGCCGTACAAACTCAGGTCCCGGTCATAGCGGGTGATCCCCCGGACATGCGATGCAATGAACTTGCCCCAGCCGCCGGTGACCACGCAGAGGAACCGCCGGCGGTACTGGCGCGCGATAAGCTCCAACAGCGATTGGACCATGTGCGCGTGTCCGAACAGGATCCCGGACCGCAGGCATTCGCCGGTGCTGTGGCCGATGGTTCTTTTGGGCGTTCTCAGCCTTACATTTTTCAACAAAGCGGTCTTCCTGGTCAGTGCCCAAAGCCCGGTTTCGATCCCCGGCATGATCATGCCGCCCGGAAACCAGCCGTCTTTAAAGATCACGTCGATCGTCGTGGCCGTACCCGCGGAGATCACCACCACGTCATTTTGGTAACGGATCAGCGCGCCGACAGCGTTCGCGACCCGATCCGCGCCCAGGGTCCCCGGACGCTGGTATCCGTACTTCAGTGGGCTTTTCAGCCGGGCCGAAACGATCACGGGTTTGACACCGGGATGCGCATGGGTCAGGCAACGCAGAAGCTTACGCGTCAGGACCGGCGAGACTGAAACGATCACCGCACCCTCGACACGATCATGACCTATCCTGCCCAGACCGCGCTTGATAACCGATGCGCCTTTCGCCGCGTTAAAATCCTCACTCGGGCAGACCGCGCGCCTGGCAAGACGGCTGCCCGAAAACCAGCCCCAGTGGATATTCGTATTGCCAGCGTCGATCGCGATCACCATCTTAGCCTGCGTACGTCGCCATAATAAAATTTCCTGATAACGCCGTTATCATCCCGTAGGAGCAATGCCCAGTCATCATCCACGCCCATGACACTTCCGTAATATTTCCTCGCGCTGGTGATGATCTCGACCGCCTCGCCGATCCCGGTCACATAGCGGTGAATGTAGCGGCCGATCGAGCGCCGGCCGCGGATCTTCGCATACAGCCTTTCGAATCGGTGCACGATCGACTGTCCGATATCGTTCAGGTTATATTCCTTCCCGGTTTCCAGCATCATCGATGTCGCGCTGGTAAGATTTTTTGGAAATTTTTCGGTATTGACGTTCAGACCGATACCGCAGATGACCGCCTGATCGTGCTCCTCGCACAGGATGCCGCATACCTTGCGGCTGTTGATCATAACATCATTGGGCCAGTGGATCACCAAACCGGACAATCCATGATCTTCCAGTACCCTGATGACCACCAGCGCTGCCAGGAGCGGGATCGAACTTGCACGAACACCGGGGAAAACCACCAGCGACAGGTAGAGACCGCCAGGCGGCGAGAACCACACGCGCGAACTGCGGCCCCGGCCGCGCCGCTGGCACAAAGCGTATATCGCGACCGGTTTTTTCCTGTCCACGAGTCTGCGGGCGATGTCCTGGGTGGATGACACCGCCTGGTATTTAAGGATCCTTTCGAACATCAAGATCAGGTGCCGGGATAGTATACCTTGAGGGCCGCGCCTTCAAAGGGGGTCTTTCCGCTTATGATCTTCAACGAATCCATATCGAACCAGTTCACGCTTTTGACATTGATCACCAGGTTCATTTCGTCACCATCGGCGATCTCGATCGCGGTGAATGCCGCGGCATTGAATACGATCGCCGCATCGGCGAGCATGATATCTGCCGAGAGGTCGGTGTACCGCAGGGAATCCACGGTCACGCGCGCGGCCGTAAAAGAACCAGGATTAACGACCTCGTAGCCGTTGGAAATGCTGACAAAATCGGCGCTCTGGACTGATACGGTGATCGGCGTACTGCCTTCCCATAGGGTCTGGTAAGTCTCGCCATCGAAAAGCTCCACTTCGAGGATCCTCATCTTCAGATCGCCATAGAGCCCGAGCGTCAGGCCTTCGTCATTGAGACCGACCTCGACACTCGCAGTCCCGGCGCAGCTCATGAAAATAAGCGCGGGGATCATGGCAAAAATGATCTTTTTCATGTCCAACCTCCTTGTCTTAATGTAATATTATAGTTTAATCTAAATAATTTGCACTGTCAAGGCTCGAGCGCTTTGAAAATGAATCAAAGCGCTCATGATTACGGCGATTTAACGGCAGATCACAGAGATATTTACTACCACAATATCGCTGGTATCTATCCATTATCTCTGTCATCGTGGGAGCAACGAAAATTATTTCGTCGCTCCCGGGGCTTGACAAGTTTTGAATATTTACTATACTTAAGTATGAAAAAGAACGGAGGTCGCATAAACCTTGAAGAGATCATCCGATGCCTTGGCGCGGTCACCATGACACTCAGGCAGAATCCTAAAAAAGCGCTATCCGATCTCCGGGCATTAGGACAAGCCATCGACGACCAGGTTCCCTACCGTGACGGCCACAGCCTGCGGGTGACCGATCACTGCATGGCGATGGCCGATCACCTGGGATTTGACGACAATGAAAAGGTCGTGCTTGAAGTGGCGGCGCTGCTGCATGATTTCGGCAAGATCGGCATTGATGAAGCCATTTTGATGAAACCTCAGCAGCTGACGCCGGAGGAAAAATTAGAGATCAATATGCACGTCATGCGGGGATACTACATGCTGGCCGGGTTCAACGAGCTCATCGAAGCGCTCAGGGGTATTAAGAGCCACCACGAGTGTTACGACGGAACCGGTCATCCGGAAGGGCTGGTCAAAAACCAGATCCCGCTGATCGGCAGGATCATCGCCGTGGCCGATGCGTATGACGCGATGACGTCCAAGAGACCATACCGGAAAGCCCTGACCCATGAACAAGCACTCCAGGAGCTCAAGAACAATGCCGGCATCCAGTTTGATCCGGCGATCGTAAAGATATTCATTAAGTATCTCTCTGAGAAAAAAACATCACGGCTGGCGGCTACTTGATTCAAGCCACCACACTTCAGTTTTCCTAAATTCTTTAATTTATTGTGTGTGGATCAGGACGGGGTCAGGATGTAACCGGTAAAGGTTAGCACCGCGTTGCCGCCGACTTTGACCCGTAGGATCTGGTCCAGCGTGCATTCCACGTGCACGTACACTTTGCCGGGCCGGTTCTGCATGTAGCCCTGTTCAATTATGATCCGCGAAAAACTCGATGGTTCGATGAGTTTTCTCCGGATCAGAAAACAACCAAGGCTTCCGGCCGCAGCGCCGGATATCGGGTCCTCGTTGATGCCGACCGCAGGCGCGAAGTGACGCATGAACGCCGTGTCCCCGGCGTCAAATGTTTCCTGGCAGTAAGTAACCACGCCCTGGATACCGACCCGCGTGCAGAAACTGTCCATCAGGGGAAAATCAGGATTGATGTTTTTCATGGCACTGAGCGTCTTTATCGGCACGATCAGGTCATAGAACCCCGTGGAGATGATGTCCATCGGTATTTGATCAAAAGGTATCTCGTTTGGCGGCAGCCGCAGGATCCGCGCGACCTGGACCGGGTTGATCTCGACATCCAGGTAGTTCGGCTTGGATAAAGACATGGTCGCCCGGGTGACCTTTTCGCTCTTTACCCGGAGCTCGACGAACTGGATACCGGCCTTGGTCCGCTGTCGCACGATGAACTCGGGCTCGACCATACGGATGACATTCTCGCCACCCAGAGCGAAATACGTTGCGATCGCCGCGTGCCCGGAGAAATTTACCTCGCCGCTGCCGCAGAAAAAACGCAGGTAGATATCGGCTTCGGATGTCGATTCCGGCAGGACAAAGGCCGTGTCCGAGAGGGGGTTCAGGTCGTTCGCCATGAGCTTCATTTCGTCGTCGGACAGCCCCTCGGCGCTGATCACAACCCAGGCAGGGTTGCCCCCGTACGCGACCGACGTGAAAGCGCTCATTTTCTTAGCCTTTATCCACTTAGGCATAGCCAAATGATACACAATATTGAATAAGTGTCAATAAGCTCAGTGGATAACGCCCGGATATTTAAGACTCGCCGCTGTTCAATTCCCTTGATTTTGATAAAATCACGGCTACAATACGCCATGCTTGAATGGCTGACCGGACAGGGAAAGATCGTCGCCTACTTGCTCCTGCTTGCCTGCGCGCTGCTGGAGAGTCTGGTGCCGCCATTTCCCTCGGATATTTTCGTCCTGCTTTTTGCTTTTCTCGCCGGGCAGGGCAGGTTTGACGTAATCTTGATATACCTGGCAGCGGTTACGGGCAGTATTTGCGGGATCATGGTCCTTTACACGGTCGGCATTACTCATGGCGAAGCGGTCCTGCGTCTTCTTTCCAAAGGCGTGCTTGCCAGGCTGGTGCCAGTGGATATGATCGCAAGGGCGCGGGCGAAATTCATGCAACGTGGTGACTGGCTGCTACTGCTCAACCGTTTTTTGCCAGGCGCAAGGGCGGTCATCGGTTTCACTGCCGGGCTCACCAGGCTAAAAAGCGGCAGGGTATTCTATCTGAGCCTGGCCAGCGTGGCAGCCTGGAACTTGTTTCTTATCATTGCCGGATTTTACGTAGGCAAGACCTGGGACCAGGCCTCGGTTTTCCTGCGCAACTACAGCATCGGTGCGGTCGTGATCATCGTGATTGTCCTCATGATCATCACTTACCTTTATTTCCGTAAAAGAAAATAGCGATATTATCCGATCTTCCTGATAAACATAATTTAATTGCTTAAATGCTATTATTTGATCATAATCCCCCTTCCCCCTTTAAAAAGGGGGATAAAGGGGGATTTTATTGCTTTTACGCTCTTTTCTTGAACATGTCGATCAAGAACCGCGAGGGGTTATGTGCCCGTCCGTACCGGTATTTTGGATAAAGCAGGATGAGCTTTTTCTGCGCCCGCGTCACCGCGACATAGCACAGCCGGCGCTCCTCCTCAAGCTCGCGCTCCGCAGTTGCGCTTTTGGTCATGGGGAATATATCCTCGACGAGGTCAACGATAAAAACAACCGGGAATTCCAGACCCTTGGCTCCGTGGACGGTCAATAGCTTGACCGTGTCCTTGGTCCAGTCGGCCATGTCCAGTTCCTGCATCAATCTCTGTTCGGTAAGGAACCTCGCCAAACCGACCCGCTCGCCGGCCTTAGCGAGCTCTTCCAGCTTTTCAAGACCCTGGTCCTTGATACCGGTCAACTCTTCGATCTCCATGACCACGTTCCCGGCGGACAGCTTGGCAGCGTTCTGCCAGTGGTATTTGAACAATTCCTTCGCGCGCTCGGCGTCTTTTTTCCGGATCAAGAACAACGCCTGAGCCCGGGCGACAAAATCGTCCTCGGTCAGGTCATCCCGGCCAAGGACAAGCATTTCAATATAGTCAATAAGGTTCCTGACGATATCGCTTTCATTGGCCGATGCGCCGCTCATTACATCGTAAGGGACGCGCGCGGTCGCGAACGCTTCTTCGTACAGCTTTGACAGGTAATTCATCCGGTACAGGACCGCGCAATCGCGAAAGCGGTAACCTTCTTTCTTCAAGTTCTTCAGTTCCTGCGTGACGTAAGCCGCCTCGTCCTCCTCGGACTTGGCGGCATAAACTGTCACATCGCCGGACTCAAGGCTCGGTATCATGGTCGGCTCGCGCATCATCAGGTTATTGGCGGCGTCGACGATCGCCTGGGGCAGCCGGAAGCTCCTGGCCAGGGTATAGATCCTCATGTCAGCGATCTCCCGGGCTACGCTCGTGAGCAGATGTTGGTCTGCGCCGCGCCAGCCATAGATCGCCTGGTCCTCGTCGCCGGTCACGAAAAGATTTTCCCGCATGAGCAGGCGGATCAGCTGATACTGGACCGGGTTGATATCCTGAAACTCATCCACGAAGATATATTCAAAGGTCTGCTGGTAGAGTTCCCTGAGATCGGGATTGCATTCGAACAGCTGGACCGTTGACAGGATCAGATCGTCAAAGTCCAGCATATCGTTATCCTTAAGATACTGCTGGTAGCGAACGTAAATGTCCCGGCACAGCGTCTCCCACTCGCCCTGGGGTTTGAACGCGTCCGGCGTGACGCCGCGGGCCTTGAGCAGGTCGATGAACTTCATGATGGCCTGCATGCGGTGCTTGCCCGTTTCCTCGTTGAGGTGGCGGTAAACGAACTTGGGATCAACGACCGTGAAATCCTCGCTGATATCCAGGCGTGGCGCTTCCCGACGCAGGATCCGGTAGCAGATCGTATGGAACGTCCCCAGCCACGGTTCGTAGCAGGGCGTGTTCAGCATTTCTTCGATCCTTAATTTTATATCGTTCGCTGCCTTGTTCGTGAACGTACAGATCAGCATCCTTGATAACGGCACGTTCTGCCCGAGTCGCTTCGCGATCGCCCAGATCAAAGTCGCGGTCTTTCCGCACCCGGCCTGGCCCAGTACCAGGATCCGATGCGCAGGAGTATCGATGATATCGCGCTGATCCTGGGTCGGTTCCAATACCGGGACTTTTTTCGCCGAAGCGGCATCGGGCAGCGAAGGGCTTACGCCGGCCATGACCGATGTACCCCGGTCATCTTTGGTCAGTTTTTTAAGGATCTCGGCCGCTTCGGGCCGTGCCCGGGGATCGGGGTTCAACGTTTTGATCACGCAATTTTCAAGTACATCGGGGATCCGGGAGCGCAGGATGCCGGGGGTCAAGAGCTTACTGTGCTCTATTTTTTTCTTCAAACCCTCCAGGCTGTCATCGAGAAAGGGCGGCGTTCCCGTGAGTAATTCATAGAGGATCACGCCGATGGACCAGACGTCGGATTTGCTCGTGCAGGTCCCTTTCCAGGTCTCAGGCGCCATGTAGATCGGCGTGCCGGCGGTGGAAGCTGCGATCGACCCGGACTTTATGAAGCGCGCCAGGCCGAAATCCGTGATCTTGATGGCGCCGTCGGAATTGATCAGGATATTCTCCGGCTTCAAGTCGCGGTGCAGCACGTTCATCCGGTGAGCGTAATCAACAGCCTCGAGAACCTGGCTGCCGATCATGAAGATCTTTGCGAACTCGATGCCGCCATACCGGATGATCTCTCGCAGAGACTGGCCGTTGACGTATTCCATGACCAGAACGAACTTGCCTTCGATGATGTCGATATTGAAGAACCTTACGATGTTGGGATGATCCAGAGATGCCAGAAGCCGCGCTTCGTCCTTGAGCATCGCGATCTCTTCAGGCCGCATCCGGCAGATCTTCAGCGCGAAATCCTGCTCCAGCAGGGTGTCGCGCGCGAGGAAAACGTCGCCGAACCGGCCGCCGCCGAGCCAGTTCTTTATTTCGTACTTGCCGAGGTTCTTTAAAAGCATATTCCTTAAAAATAATCTCTAATTTCTAAATCCTAAATCCCAAATAATATCAAAGCACAAATTACCCATTTACTTAATTACTATTTTTTTCTATGCGACCGGAAATGCGGAGAGATGGAGCAACTGGGATTTATAAGTCAGTACCTGCCCGACGATCCCCTTTCCATTGATGCGGTTGTTCTCGACCCGGCTTTTCGGTTCGATCCCCTCGAGTTCTTTTGCCAACGCCCTGATGAACCGGTTAGCGCCCAGCATCGCAGAACTCTTTTTCTGAAATTCCATCGCATCCAGGGCATAGCTCCGGATCAGTTTTTTCTCGAACATGTGATAAATATCAACGTTCGGGAAAACATCGCAGCCCAGGATCCTGCCGCCCGCACAGCCGATAATGCCGATCGTGTTGTGGTTCACGCTCTCAAAGCCCTCCAGGTACCGGTCAACTTCATCCTGAAGGTTATCGTATATCTCATGCATGGATGACGTGTTGGACTTGGTCTTGGTCACGGTCAGCTTCCGGTCGATCTCGTTCCATATCATCTTTTGAGTATCCAATTTTTTCTCATCACGGTTCTGCGCCAGTAACGATCTTATCCTCGGGTACGAGCAGTTGCCGGTCCTGAAGCCGCCGAGTTGGTCCCATCTTTTTTCCTCGACGCAGACCACCGATATGTTCTGATTGGCCCCGGCTGCCACAAGGTCCGAGACCGCGATGATCCGGTTCTGCATGGCGCCGGTTATTTCTTCGCCGTCCAGCATCAGCACAGGTTCATCACCCCCGTTATTGAATACAACTTCATCCACGACCGGCATCTCGAGCTCGCTGAAAACGCCTTTTTTCGTACGGATTATCTTATCGATCGTGTTTATCTTCAATCCGTTCTCCGGATTCCCGTTCCCCTGGATCGGGAATACGACCAGGTTGCGTAAAAATATTGGTTCTGATATTTTCAGTTCCTGAAATTTATTTTCCCTCATCGCATCCACCCATCCCCTTTATTTATTTCTCTGCCAATCCCCAGCCCATTAGTACCCATCCCCTTATCCCCGTATTTTTTTATCCTCCCATCTTCCCAACTTCATAACCTCAATCTTTTTCGCCAGACGTGTCTATCACCGTAAAGCTCCATGGAGCAGCCCACCATGAGTATTGCTGCCACAGACTGCTGCCCGCTCTTACGGCCCAGTAATAGGTGCCGGTATCATATGCGACAAAATCGTACTGCGGATAAGACGATGTATTCTGCTCGACCACGGTCGTATCCTTCATGAATTTGATCTCGTAGAACTGCTCGTCTGAAACCGTATCCCAGCGGCAAGTCAAATAGACCCCAAGGCTGTCTGAGTAAAATACCGACCCGTTTGCTGGCATCAGCAGTGTAGGCCAACGCGGACGATCCCTTACTTCAAAAGCACGTTGCCCAGACCACTCAGTCACGCCCCCTATCCATTCCGAGCTCGTTGCCCGCACGCGCCATTTGTATTGGTGAAAGTATATGGTATCAAGGTAAACCCGGTAAATACTGAAATCATAATCAAGCATAATGGCATAAGGTACATCGCTGCCGCGGGTGATCTCGAGCTCGTATCTTTCCGCCTGGGCCAACGCGTCCCACTCTAGGATAATGTCAAAAGGGAAATAAGGCGGCATGAAAACAAAATCGTTCACTGGACTGGCGATCTCCGGAGCGGCCGGAGGCGCCACCAGTGTATCCGGAGGAGGTTCGAATTCATCAGCGTCCTTGCAGCGGGAATAAACAAGCATCCAAACGAATACAATGGTCACTGCCAGAATTGAAATCAAAGGAGTTCTGCGCAAGATACCGCGCGCCCTTACAGTTACTTCCCTATTAGAAAAATGGTTAAAAACCATTAGTATCCGGGAGAATAATACGCGGAAAATTTCCATATTTCCGACCACCCGGTGTACCACTCCCATTTGGTGCTATATGCCCGCGCCCGCCAGTAGTACTTACCATTCGCAGTAACCTCGTAGAGGTAGAAATTGACCTCTGCGTCAACTGGCGTTGAACCGGTAAATGTCGAATCGCGCGACACTTGCACCTGATAGATCTCGGTCCCTTCAACTGAAGACCAGCCCAGCTGGATATATTGCGGAAAAGGATGATTGCCGTCATAATAATAGACGGTATCGTTGACCGGTCCGGTCGGTACCGGCGGTTCAGGAGGCGGCAGGAGATCGTCATCATCCGGGCCTTGATCGAACGGGTTCTGGCAGTGGATGCTCATAGCCAGTATCGCGGCCACGCACAGAAGAACGATCAACCTTTTATTATTTTTTTTCATAGATCCTGCCTAAAGATTAATGCTTATGCCCAGACGCGCGCGGCGCGGCGCGCTGTTCGAGTTGACCCAGTCGTCGGTGGCGGTTATCAGCTCTTTGAACGAAACGTATTGTTCGTACGCGGAAGAGACGCCGTCGTGATTTATATCCGCCCCGGGCCCGTAGTAGGGATTGGTGATCGAGATGTCGTCCGTGAACTCCCATGGTTCAATATCTTCAAGCGGGATCGCCGCGTAGTGATCCGCGATCTCATAGCGCGCGTCCAGCAGGTTGATGATTTCAAAGTTCAATATCGCGCTGATATTACCGATTCGGAAGATCTTGTTGAACGCGCAGTCGATCTCCCGCTGGAATTGCAGGTGTTCGATGTTCCGCTCTTTGAGCTTTCCTTCGGGTCCCACCGGCGTGAATGGGAAACCATCGCCGAAATAGCCGAAAATGACCGCCTGCATGTTCCATGGCAGGCGCACGCCGCCCTGGATGAATACGCGGTTGCGCTGGTCAAAATCAAGGAAATATTCGGTGGCGGGTATGGCCGTGCTGGTATCGCCGGTCCCTTCATAATACCTGCGGAACGCTTCTTCGGCGTAGGAGCTAGTCCCCCGCGCCCAGGAAAGGGTATATGAAACTTTGCCGCTAAAGACGGAATTGGAAAAATCGCAGATCGCTTCGATACCCTTGACATTAGCGTATTCCACGTTCAGATACCTGACATATCCGCTGGGCAGGGCATAGACAAACCTCGTGCCGATAAGGTCGCTTACATCCTTGTAAAACGTGTTTACGGTCGCTAAAACATTGGGTTTTACTTCACCCTGCATCCCGATCTCCACGCTGATGGTCTTTTCCGGGCTCAGATCCGGGTTCCCGACCGGCGATATATCGATATAAGAAGGAGCCGGCACCAGGTTGAAACAGCGGTACATCTGGTCGTACAGGGGCGGCTGGGCGTATCGACCGACGTTGGCGCGGAACAGGAATTTCTCGGTCACCAGGAATGAAATTCCCAGACGCGGTGAAATAATGTTCTTGGGTTCCAGGGAATCGGTATTAAAGCCGTTCCCGAAATGGTCGACCCGGCAGCCGATCTTGGCATAAAGACCTTCATAGTCGACATTATCCTGGATATAGAAAGCGTATTCTTCGGGTTTGTAAGTGTACTCATCAGTTATCGGATTGGTCGTATCGCTGCTGACGAAGTAGGTAAAATTATCAAGTGTCTGGTACGTGTATTCCATCCCCGCCCGCAATTCATTGTATTTATGAAGCTGCATGGTCGCGCTGAACAATCCTTTGTAGACTACCGACGTCTTTTCCTGGTATTCGGGATAATCGCCGACATCCTTAAAATCCACGTAGCGCATCCCAAAAGGATTTTTATAACTGGCAGACGGGTATTGAAGCTCCTCGTACGGCTTGAACTCGTAGTCCTCGAAATAACCGTATGAACCCGGCTCCCGGACGCCGTAGGTCCGCTGCGTGTACAAGCGGCTGACGGTCAGGTTGAAGAGCTTCCGGGAATCCGGCAGGAAGTTCGCGTTGACGATCTCAATATCGCCGGTGCGCACGTCGGACCGGTAATGATCAAGATTAAAGCGGTACCAGAGGTTGTACCGGTCGAACTGGCTGCGTGACCGGGCGGCGCTCAATGATACTTTCAGCTGGTTTGCGGGTGTAAATATCCCTTTGCCGTATACCGAATAATCGTCGCGCCGCTTATGCGGGATGATGAACAATTTCGGGTCCCAGTCGTCCGTGTGCATCAGGTCCAGCGCGACGAATCCCTTGGCCATTTTTGATACGGGCACGTGCGCCGAGGTCTGGTAGTTCTGATAACCGAAATCATAATAATAAGGCATGATGGTCTCGGTCTTTCCGAACGCTTTGAGTTTCAGACGGTTGGCCGGACGGGCGGTAATGATGTTGATGACGCCGGACATGGCGCGGCCGTATTCGACATCGAAGCCGCCGGGCAGAAAAATGACTTCATCGACGATCCCTTTGGAAAGCATGATCGCGGCATCGCCGGTCTGGGGGTCAATTATCGAAACGTTATCGATCATGTATTGGACCTCAGTGGCGCGGCCGCCCCGCACGTGCATTGCCGTGTCAAAATGGGCGACCGCCGGCTGAAAACTTATAAGTTCCTGGGTATAGTCAAAGGGCAGGTTATAGATCTCTTCTTTTCTCACGACATAAGTGGTCGCCACCATGTCCTTTTTAACGCTTGGCATCTGACCGGTCACGGTCACGGGCGCGAGTTCGATTATCGTCTGCTTAAGTTCAATTTTAAGCCGCGCTGTCTGGTCGACTTCAACAACCACATTTTCCACCAGCTTTGACTGGTAACCCAAACATGAAACTTCGACTGTGTATATTCCCGACGGCACATTTAATATATAAAACAAACCGTTGTCATCTGTCGCCACGCCCCTTTCGGTATTAGAAATCATCACATTGGCATAACTGATCGGCTCGCCGGTTTCCCGGTCAATGACCGTGCCCTGGATCTTGCCCGTCGTGCCGCTGATCAATATTAACACCACTGCCATTGTTGCTGCCATTATTTTCTACCTCCTAATAAAGCTGTCATGGTCTATATATCATTATACCGTTGAAGATTTGTTTGTCAAGTCCACCGCCCGCGGTTGCCACTTGACAGTCCTATTTTTTGACCTATAATTCCCCATGCTCGTCGTGTTCTTGATCGCTAATTTTGCCACTCAATATCAGGATTTCATCAATTCTCCCCAAAAAGACTCGATCTATGTCGCGCTGACGCGTAAGGATATCAATATCACGGAGTTTGCCGAAAATCCGGTCGTCCTGTGGTTCTGGCGCACCAACGCCGACGACCCGATGACCGATTCCCTGCTCAAAAAAGTGCCGATGGAAAGGAATTTCTATCTATCGGCAGTCCTCCGGTGGGAAGCACTGGAGGCAAAGACCTATGACGGCGCCATGCAGAAGCTCGATCTGGCAACCCATTTTGACACGCTGGCGATCGAGAATTTCCTGTCGCGCACCGCGCTCGACCTGAAAAACCGCCAGTACCGGAATGTCTTGTCCAGCCTGCTCACGGCCCCGTTCCTGAGCGATTTTCGCAACCAGGTCTTGCTTATAACCAACAGCTTCATCCTTGTTTTCGCAGCCGTTGTCCTGTGCAGTCTCATCTACGTCCTGGTAAAGTTCCTCTATTACGTACCCGTGCTCAGCCACCGGCTGGATATCCCCAGGCATTATTTTCTTAAAGGAGCGGTGTCGTTCCTCATCCTGCTCATTCCCCTGCTTGTGTTCCGTAACCTGTATATCATGTACGTGATCTACGGCCTGTTGCTGATGCTGGTCCTGCACCCTAAGGAAAAAAACTGGCTGCGTTTCGGCGTTTTTCTGATCCTGCTTTTGGCCGTGGGCTCATATCCCCTGAACCGTTTCATCCCCTTTCTCCAAGGTACGTCAAAATCGTACCAGTTATACCGCCTGGTGAATTATGACGGCGAGCAGCGCATACAGGCCGAGAACAACACCGAAAAAGAACTCATGGCGCTCGCCCTCAAGCAGCAGGGCAAGATCGACGAAGCGCTTTCGGTCTATGAAGAACTGTATTACAAAGGCAACCGCGGCATCGCTGTCACCAACAACCTGGCGAACCTGTACCTTTTATACGATGAGGACGCCAAGGCCGAAGAACTGTATGTGTTGGCGCTCAACCAGAACCGGGGCGAGCCGTATTTCAACCTGGGCCTTTTGAAACTAAAAAATATCGAATACCTGGCGTCATCTGAATACATGGAAAAGGCGCGCCTTAACGGCTTTACAAGCATCGCCAGGGATCCCGTGGACATCACACCGGGAAACCGGACGTTCTATGAACTGGTACTGGGCAAGAATTTTGAAATGCCGCGTTTTATCAACCCGATCTTCCTTATACCCCTCGTCTTCATCCTCATCGTCTCGTTCCTGCGCCTGAAACTCTCGCCTCCGTACTTCTGCGCGATCTGCGGCAAGGCGGTCTGCAGGGACTGCGTCGAGGAAGGCGAAGAAGAAGGAACTTGCAAGGACTGCGTGAACAAGATCAAATCGACCAAAAGCTCGGACATCGAAGAAGACCTGAGGATCTCCATGAGCCGCCGGAACCGCGTGCTCAAACGGATCCTGGTGTACGTCATCAATGTCATTATCCCCGGCGCCGGACTGGTTTACCAGAAACAGGACTTCCTTGGCCTGATCGTTCTCTTCCTGGTATCGCTTGCCTACATCCCCCATTTCTTCGGCGGACTGTTCGTCAAGCCGTCCAACTGGATCTGTTTAACGCTTGCGCCGCTGTTCGCGGCTGCGACCATCATCCTTTTGATAATTTCCTATATCGCATCGTTCATATTTCTGAAAGGAACAAGCCATGCCGATTGAAGGCGATCTCAAAAGCCTTAATTTCGCGAGCATATTGCAGCTTATTTCGCAGGAGCGGCTGTCGGGCGTATTAAAGATCAGAAAAAAGAACGCGCTTGTCGACATCGGCATCTATGAAAGCATGGTGACCGGAGCGTTCTATGAAAAAGGCGACCGGGTCGACCGGCTTGAGGATTACCTGGTCAGATCCGGGATCATCAAGAAGAACCTCTTTGACATGGTCCAGGAGATCCATCAGGAGACAAAACGGCCCATCATGAACATCATCATCGAGGATAAATACCTGACCGTGGATGAAGTCGAGCGCATCATCAGGTTCAAGATCCAGGAGGTGCTGGACGAAGTGTTCACGTGGCAGGAAGGCGCTTTCAAGTTCGAACAGGGTTCGGTCATTTATCCCAAGAGCATGCTGAAGATCAGGCTCAATATTGAAAGCCTGGTCCTGGAAGCGGCGCGCCGGTTCGATGAGTGGCCCAAGATCCAGAAAGCAATTTTTTCCAGCGACCTGGTCTTTAAGAAAATCGAACACCCCGAGTTGAAGCTCAGGCTGTCCGAGGACGAGGAACGGGTCGCGAACATGCTGGACGGGACCCGCTGCGTGGACGATGTCATTGAAATATCCGGGCTGGGGAAATTCCACACGTATTCATGCCTGTACCATCTATTGACCAGCGGTCAGGTCGAACTCGCATATGCCAAGCCCCGGACCGAGCAGACGCGGGTCAAACGCAAAATCAAATTTAATTTCTCGCTCAAATTCCTGAAAACGCCGGTGATCATCGCGCTGATCATTTTTGTCGCGCTGCTCGAGATCATCCTTGGCAACAGCCTGGCCCGCAAGTCAGCGTTCAGTTTCACTTTTCTCAACACCGAGGACCAGATGACCAGCGGCGAGAACGCAGACGCGAATTATGACCTCAAGGAGATCTTCTTTTACCGGTATGACCGCATGCCTTCGAACACGGAGATCAAGAATGTTTTTTACAGCGGTCTGATGAGACCCGGAGAATAGATAATGCTTTACAAAAATGCCGGCGTGGATATCGACATCCTCAACCTCGTTAAAAAAGACATCGGCCGGGAGGTCGCGAAAACATTCCTGCCCGGCAAGAAAACGATCTACGGCCTGTTCGGCGGTATGTATCCTTTTAACCAGGGTTATCTGGTCGGCAGCACGGACAGCGTCGGTACGAAAATATTGGTCGCCTGCGGCATGGGCGTCCACGACACGGTGGGCCAGGACATCGTACACCACTGCGTCAACGACATCCTGACCACGGGCGCGCTGCCGATGTTCTTCATGGATTACATCGGCTTTTCCCAGATCGAAAAAAGCGTCCTGGTCAAGGTCGTCAAGGGCATTGCCCAGGCCTGCCGCAAAGAAAAGATCGTCCTGATCGGCGGCGAAACCGCCCAGCTGACGCGTTTCTACCCGAAAGGGATCTACGACCTCGTGGGGTTCATTTGCGGCGATGTCACGAAAAATAACTGTATCGATCCCAAGCGGATCGCGGCCGGCGATATTATGCTGGGCTTGGCCTCGACCGGGCTGCACACGAACGGCTATTCGCTGGCGCGCAAGGTTCTGCTCCAGAAATACACGTTCTCGTCCTTCATGCCGGAATTGAAATGCACCGTGGGCGAGGAACTATTGAAGATCCACCGCTCTTACCGCAGGGAGCTCGAGCCGCGGCTGTCATACTGCTGCGGCCTTGCCCATATCACCGGCGGCGGTTTCTACGATAATATCAAACGGATCCTGCCGGCCGGCACGAGCGCCGTGGTGCGGAAAAAAACATGGCAACCATACCCGGTCTTCAAGCTGATTCAGAAGATGGGCAAGGTGCCGGATGAAGAAATGTACCGTATCTTCAACATGGGTATCGGCATGGTGGTAATAACGAAACCGGCCGATATCAAGCGTTTCAAGCCGCTCAAGCCCGTCGTCATCGGCGAGATCATCAAGGGCGACGGCAGCGTGAGCGTGGAATAGACGCTGAATTCCAAATAACAAATTTCAAATTTCTATTTTCTGATTTCTTGCTGTCTTTCTTCTAATTACTAGTTACCAATTACCAATTACTGTATTTTTTACACGTACGGCGTGTGGTTTTCTTTTTTCTTGTGGTTATTGAACTGTCCGAAACTGTATAACTGCATCAGCTCTTCATAGGTGAGGGTAGCGTTGCAGCTCGGGCAGATGTACATGCCGTCATCAGACAGGATCAGGTCGATGTACTTGGACACGAACATGCAGAAGGGACAGAGAACTTTATCGATCCGCGCCATGCCCGATTATACATAAAGACATATGCCTGTCAACTGCCAGCTATTGTTTTTTAATTTATGGATTATTTTTTGTATTTAATGAGCTTTACGCCGGATTCCCTGAGCATGCCGATCGCCAGTTTGTCCGGATAGGGTTTCTGGAAAATTATCTTTGATACCTGGGCATTGATCAGCATCTTGGTGCAGATAAAGCACGGCTGGTGGGTCGTATAGACCACGCTGCCCCTCAGGTCAACGCCGCACGTCGCGGCCTGGATGATCGCGTTCTGCTCGGCGTGCACGCCGCGGCACAGCTCGTGCCGTTCGCCCGAGGCAACGCCCATGCGGCCTCGTATGCAGCCGATCTCGGCACAGTGCTTGACGTCCCGGGGCGCGCCGTTGTAGCCGGTCGCCAGGATCCGCCGGTCCTTGACCACGACGCAACCGACGTTCCTTCTAGTACAGGTGGAACGGTTCGCCACCAGCTCCGCGATCGACATGAAATATTCATCCCAGGATTTTCTGGGCATATGGCTATGGAGTTAAACCTGCGCCTTGATACGCGCGATGCAGGCTACCTCATCACCTTTTTCCAGGGTGATGATCTTCACGCCCTTGGCGGGCCGGCCCATTTGCCGGATCTGGTTCACCGGTGTCCGGATGACCTTGCCCGCCTTGCTCATGGCGATCAGGTCATCGTCGTCGTTGACATTGGCCACGCCTGCGATATTGCCGGTCTTGGCGTCGATGGTCATGGACTTCATGCCTTTTCCAGCCCGGCCCTTCTCATTGATGAGCTCGAATTTCACGCGCTTGCCCAATCCCTTTTCGCCCACGATCAGGAGATCCTCTTCGGTACAGGCGATATTGAAACCCACGACCTCGTTGCCCTTGTTCAAGCGGATACCCTTGACCCCGGCGGCCGCCCTGCCCATGGACCGCGCGTGCTTTTCGTGGAAGCGCAGGGTCAGACCTTCCTTGGTGGTCAGGAGCACCGAATCCTTGCCCGTAGTTAACCGCGCTGCGATCAGTTTGTCACTGGGCATAAGTCTGATCGCGATGATCCCTTTCTTACGAATGTTCTCGAACTCCTCAAGGTTCGTCTTCTTGACCTTGCCCAGCCGAGTCGCCATGAAAACGAAAAATTTGGAAGTGAAATCCTTGATCGCCAGGCAAGCCGTGACTTTCTCGCCTTCGGCCATTTCCAGCAGGTTGGCGATCGACCGGCCCTTGGAGAACGGACCGGCCTCGGGTATTTCGTAGACCTTGCACGCATGCACTTTACCGGCGTCCGTAAAGAACAACAGGGTCTCGGTCGTTTTCGAAATGAACAGCTGGTTGGCGAAATCCTCCTCGCCCACCTCGACGATCTTGCGGCCCTGACCGCCCCGCGTCTGGTTCCGGTAGATCGTGATCGACTGCCGCTTGATATAACCCCGCTGGGTGATCGTCACGACCATGTCCTCTTCGGCGATCAGGTCTTCGTAGGTCAGTTCTTCTGGCTCGGCATCGACGATCGTAGTGCGGCGCGAATCCTGGTACTTGGACCTGAGTTCTTCGAGCTCTTTCCTGATCACCTGGAAAACGCCCTTGCGCGATGCCAGGATCGATTTTAACCGCGCGATCTCTTTGATCAAACCCAGGTACTCGGTTTCCAACGCTTCCTTCTCTAAGCTTGTCAGGCGCGATAGCCGCATGTCCAGGATCGCCTGCGCCTGGATCTCGGAAAGCTTGAACCGCTTCATCAACCTTTCCCTGGCGACCTTGACATCGGCCGATTTCTTGATGATACTCACGACCTCGTCGATATTCTCGATCGCGATCTTCAAACCCTCGAGGATATGCGCCTTTTTCTCGGCCTCACTCAGCTCATATTTCGTGCGGCGCGTGATCACTTCAAACCGGAAATCCAAGAAGTATTTCAATATCTGCTTCAGCGACAGTGTCTGGGGGACGCCGTTGACCAGGGTCAGAAGCTGTATGCTGTACGTGGTCTGCAAATTCGTGTGTTTATAAAGATTGTTGATCACAATATCCGGGTTGGCATCACGCTTGAGCTCGATCACAACCCTGATGCCATCCTTGTCCGACTCATCGCGCAGGTCGGAGATATCCTCGATCTTTTTTTCCTTGACCAAGCTTGCCATTCTTTCCAGCAGGGTCGACTTGTTGACCTGGTACGGGATCTCGCCGATGATTATCGCCTGCCTGCCCTGCTTTAGTTCTTCGATCTTGACCTTCCCGCGCAGCACGATCCTGCCCCTACCGGTCAGATAGGCATCCTGGATGCCTTTAATGCCCGCGATCAGGCCGCCGGTCGGGAAATCAGGACCGGGGACATGCTTCATGAGTTTTTTGTCATCGATCTCAGGATCGTCGATCATCGCCTCCAAGGCGTTGATCAGTTCGCTTAAGTTATGGGGCGGAATATTGGTCGCCATGCCCACGGCAATACCCGTGGCCCCGTTGCACAGAAGGTTGGGGAAGCTGGCGGGCAGGACGGTCGGTTCTTTGAGCCGGTTGTCGAAATTTGGTACGAAATTCACTGTATCCTTGCCCAGCGCGTCAAGGAGTTCCTCGGCCAGCGATGTCAAACGCGTTTCGGTATAACGGTAAGCGGCCGGCGCGTCGCCGTCCACTGAACCGAAATTTCCCTGGCCATCCACCAGGAGGTAACGCATGGAAAAACTCTGCGCCATCCTTACCAGCGCGTCATAGATCGCGATGTCGCCGTGAGGATGGTACTTGCCCAGCACGTCGCCGATGACGGTTGCCGATTTCCGGTGAGCCCGGTTCGACGCCAGCCCCGCCTCGTTCATCGCGAAGAGGATCCGGCGCTGCACTGGTTTGAGCCCGTCCCTGACATCGGGCAGGGCCCGGCCCACGATCACGCTCATCGCGTAATCCAGGTATGATGTTCTTATTTCATCTTCGATATAGACCGTGATGATCCGGCCGTCGCGGCTCAAGCGCGACTGATCGCCGTCAGCGGCATTGTTATTATTGATGTTATTGTCTTTGTCCTGGTCGGGGGTTTCAGCCGGAGTTCGGGTTCGGCGTCTTCGAGCCATGGGTAATTATATCCAAAAAAATGCCAAAGTCAACCGAGTGTTTTATCATATCCAACTTACTGTTCATTTTATTTTACCATAAATATCCTCCCCATTGATGGGGGAGGATAAAGGTGGGGGTGGAATAATTACTATACCAAAACTCCCGATATTTCGAACGAAAAACATTACTAACGCAAGCCTAAAGGCTTGCCCTACATTAAACAAGTCATTATAATTTTAAATTTTTATCGGTGCTTATATCTTGAAACATTGCTTATCATAAATATAATAAACAATCTATGGCGGCAAAAAAAACCGGCAGTTTCACGCAGCGGGTCATCCGGATCATTAAAAGCATCCCTTTCGGCAAAGTCGCGACCTACGGGCAGATCGCGCATCTCGCCGGCAACCCCCGGGCTGCAAGGCAGGTATCGTGGATACTGGCTTCATCGTCGCGCAAGGAAAACCTGCCCTGGCACCGGGTCATAAACAGCCAAGGAATGATATCTTTGAAACCCTCTGCCGGATACGAAGAACAAAAGATGCTCCTGCTGGAGGAAGGCGTTAAATTCGATAAAGAGAACAAAATTGACCTTAAACGGTTTCTCTGGCAAGCGCCCTTTCAACCGGTTAAAATAGACCTGATGAGCCATGACCCAGACCACTGATACAACCAGAACGCCCATGTCCGTATCGCTGGTCGCGTACGGTTTTATCGGCCTGGGACTGATCGGCATTATCTCAAGTAGCGCGAGTTTATTCACCGTACCATTGATGAAAAAGATCCTGACCGACATCGCCGCTGGTTACGACCAGCCGATGCTCGACCTTGCGCCCGCGCTGGATGTAATGCGCTACGCGCCGCTGATGGCGGTATGTTCGATAATACTGGGAGGGTTCACGATCTACACAAGTATAGCGTTTATCAGATTGCGTTCATGGGCACGGCTTACTCTGGAGATCTTTTCCTGGATCGGACTGGTAATGTCGATATTGATCGCGGTACTTTTTGTCTTTTCCTATATCAATTCAGGGCCGATGCTGGTCCTTTTCGATGAC